>NZ_JAYRVJ010000766.1:0-7572 GCF_041918635.1 Promineifilum sp. (SeqCode) | reverse complement strand
TCTGGGTCGGATTGTTCTCGTCGAAACCAATCGTCGCGTCGAAGTTGGTGAACTCGCCGCGTACCTTGCTGATCATCATGTGGCGCACGGTGAAGTTAATGTGCGAGTGGCTCTTATCAACTTGCCAGGACATGTTATGATATTCTCCTTTCTCTGTTTTCTTTCCCAGTAATTGACAGGTTTTTGTGGCCTGTCGAACCTAAGTGGACAAAAGTCCGTTTATCTGCTAGAATATTAGCGGACTTAAGTCCACTTGTCAAGAGCAAATAGACAATTCATAATAGAAAGCACGCGATGGAACGAATTCAACTGACTACCCTAGAGGAGAGCGGCGCCGAACGGCGCGAGCGGGCTGACGCCGCCGCTAACCGCGCCCTCATCTTGCAAACGGCTGAGCGCCTGTTCGCCGAACGGGGTGTGGCGGCGGTATGCATGGCCGAGATCGCCGAGGCGGCCGGCGTCGGCAAGGGCACGCTCTACCGCCGCTTCGCCAATAAGGCGGAGCTTTGCCTGTCGCTGATGGATCGCCAAATGGGCGAATTTCAGAACGACATGCTGGCCCGTTTCCAGGGCCAGAACGCCGCCGGGCTGAGCCACTTGGAGCAGCTGGCCCAGTTCCTGGAGGCGCTGGTCAGCTTCACCGAGCGCCATTCGCCGCTGCTGCTCGAAGTAGAGCGCGGCGGGCTATCGGAGGAGCGGCTGAACCTGCCCCACTTCTGGCAGTTCATGACCGTCGGCGCGCTGCTAAACGCGGCGGCGCGCAAAGGGGAACTGGTTTCCGATCTCGACCTGGAGTACCTGGGCGAGGCGCTGCTGGCGCCGTTGCAGGTAGACATTTTCCGCTTCCAGCGGGACGTGCGCGGTTACTCTCTGGACCGCATCAGCGCCGGCCTGCGCTCCCTCGTCGAACGTCTTGCAGACAGAGACTAGGGGTTAGGGACTAGGGGAAGAGCGCTCTTCCCCTAGTCCCTAACCCTTAGTCCCTAAAGAGGAATGATGCGTACTGTCTACTGGGACTACGACCGCGACGTGATGAAGATGATCGACCAGCGGCTCCTGCCGTTCGAGGTCCGCGTGCCCGACTACGCCACCTACCAGGAAGTCGCCCAGGCCATTCGCGATATGGTGGTGCGCGGCGCACCGGCTATCGGCGCGGCGGCAGCCTTCGGCATGGCCCTGGCTGCCCGCCAGAGCCGCGCCACCGACCGCCTGACGCTGCTGCGCGATCTGGAGGAGGCCGCTCGCCATCTGGAAGCCGCCCGGCCGACGGCCGTCAACCTGGCCTGGGGTGTGCGCCGGCTACTGCGCGTGGCCGCCGATGAGGAGCTAGAGAGCGTCGATGACGTGCGCGACGCCCTGTTGGTGGAAGCACAACGGCTGGCCGATGAAGACGTCGCGCTCAACCGGCGCATGGCCTACCACGGCGCGGAGTTGGTTAGCGAGGGCGACACCATTCTCCACCACTGCAACACCGGCGCGCTGGCTACCGTGGATTGGGGCACGGCGCTGGGTGTCATCTTCGCCGCCCATGAGCAGGGCAAACGCATCCACGTCCTGGTAGACGAGACCCGGCCGCGGTTACAGGGGGCGCGCCTGACCGCCTGGGAGCTTCAGCAGAAGGGCATACCCTTTGACCTCATCGCCGACAACGCCGCCGGTCACTTCCTGCGCGCCGGCGCGGTGAATCTCGTCCTGGTTGGCTCCGACCGGACGGCGGCCAACGGCGACGTAGCCAACAAGATCGGCACCTACATGCTCGGTGTGCTGGCGAAAGAGAATGGCGTGCCCTTCTACCCCGTCGTGCCGACCAGCACGATCGACCTGAACCTGGCTACGGGCGATCTCATCCCCATCGAGGAGCGCGACATGGATGAGGTGTTGCGGGTCGGCGACCAGCCCATCGCCCCGGCCGGCATCACCGCCCGCAACCCCGCCTTCGACGTGACGCCCCACCGCTACGTGACCGGCATCGTTACCGAGGCGGGCATCGTCTACCCACCTTTCGAGAAGAACCTGCGCGCTGCGGTCGAGCGAGCGAAGCAGATTCAGTGGTCAGTTGACAGTGGTCAGTGATCACACTCCTTGTTCACTGCTTACTGTCTACTGACCACTGACCACTGACCACTCCCATGAACAACATCCCGGTAGTCATATTTTGCGGCGGCGAGGGCACGCGAATGCGCGGCGGCACGCTGACCAAGAAGGAACTGGTGGAGATCGGCGGCCGGCCCATCATCTGGCACGTCATGCGCATCTTCTCCACCTATGGCTTCAACAAGTTCGTCCTGCCCCTGGGCCACGAGGCGGGACAACTCAAGCGCTACTTCCTCGACTATGAGGCCATGACCCGCGACTTCACTATCCAGGTCGGCAGCCGGGCCGGGGACGTGCGTTTCCTGGGGGCGGAGCAGCACCCGGAGTGGGAGGTGTCACTAGTGGACACCGGATTGCGCACCGACAAGGCCAGCCGCATCGCCCGCGTGGCCGAGCACCTGACGGCTGAGCGCTTCTTCGTCACTTACGGCGACGGCGTGGGCGACGTGGACATCCGCGCCCTGCTCGACTTCCACTGCGCCCACGGCAAGTTAGTGACCATCACGGCCATCCAGCCCCAACACTATCAGTACGGCATTATGGACGCCGACAAGGACGGCCTCGTCGCCCAATACGTTCAATACCCTCAACTACCCTACTGGATCAACGCGGGTTTCATGGTCTTCGAGCGGGCCACGCTGGCGCTCATGCGCGACGAGGGGGATCAGGCGTTGGAGACGGGGCTGTTACAGGAGCTTGTCGCCGCCGGCCAGGTGATGATGTATCGACACGACGGCTTCTGGCAGTCGATGGACACGCTGAAGGATACCAATGACCTGGAGCGGCTGTGGCAGCGAGGCGCGCCGTGGAAGGTTTGGGAATAGGGATCAGGGGTTAGGGACTAGGGACTAGGGAAGAGCGCTCCTCCCTAACCCCTAGCCCCTTGCTTTGCCAGATCGTCAGGTGTGTTGACATTGGCAAAGGAGCGCCCCTCGGGGTCGAAGCGCTCGATCTCCGGCCGGTCGACGAAACGTAGCCGCACGCGGCCGAAGAAGGCGGTGATCTTGAGTTGTTGCGCCTCCAGCTTCTCCCGTATCGGCTCCAGACATGCCTTGCTGTAAATGGCGTGCAACGGCTCCGGGAACTTCTCCCAGCGCGGGACGATGATGTCGGCCGTCTCGCGCAGCCCGACCATGTATTCCAGTAGCGGCCGGTTCAGCCAGGGCATATCGCAGGCGACGACAAGCGTGTGCGGGTGGCTGGCGTGGTGAATGGCCGTGTAGATGCCGCCCAGCGGCCCGCTGTCGGGATAGATGTCACCGAACATAGGCAGGTCGAGATAGGCGTATGGCTCCTGGTTGTTGGTGATCAAGATCACTTCATCGCCCAGCCCGGCCACCCGGTCGCGGACGACTTCGATCATAGGCCGCCCCAGGAAGGGCACAAACGACTTGTCCACACCCATCCGGCTGCTCTTACCCCCGGCTTGAATAGCGATTGTCAGGTTATTGGTCATTGTACGTTACAAGCAACTGTCAGGGGCGATTCCCAAGGGGAGAGCGCTCTTCCCTAACCCCTAGCCCCTAGAACCTAGCCCCTATCCTCACACAAAACGATAGAACACCTGATTGCTCAGGAACCGCCCCCGCTCCGTCAACAACAAATGGCCGTCGTCACGGCGCAGCAGATCCCAGTTCTCCAGTTGCCGGACAGTGTCGCCGTAGACCTCGTCGAAGGTCTGGCCGAAGCGCCCGGCGAACGCTCCCAGGTCAAGCCCCTCCTGTAGCAGCCGCAGTTGGGTGATGGCCGTGTCCGACATCGCCTCCACCCGGCCGACTGGATGGTAAGCGGCGACGGCGGCGGATAGGGGGAATGGCCCCACCGGAGAGCCGGCCATGCGCCGGACGTAGGCGCGTGGCTGGCGCACCACCTGATAGCGATAGCCGCCGCCCAAGCCGTGCGCGCCCGCGCCCAGACCGAGGTAAGGCTCATTGCGCCAGTAGACCACGTTGTGGCGGCAGGCGCGCCCCGGCCTGGCCCAGTTGGAGATCTCGTAGTGCTCAAAGCCCGCTCCCGCCAACGCCGCCCCGGCCGCTTCGTACTGGTCGGCGGCCGTGTCCGGGTCGGGAGGTTGAATCGTCCCGTTGTGGAGCCAGCGCTGCATGGGCGTGCCCGGCTCAATGGTCAGACAGTAGAGGCTGACGTGCTCGACCCCCAGCGGCAGCACCGCGTCCAGGGTGCGCCGCCAGTCGTCCACGCTTTGCCCCGGCAGGCCATAGATAAGGTCAAGGTTCAGGTTGTCGAAGCCGGCTGCCCGCGCCAGCCGCGCCGCCTCGACGGCCGCCGCGAAGTCGTGCGCGCGCCCCAGCAGCGCCAACTCGCCCGGCAGCGCGCTCTGCACGCCATAGCTGAGCCGGTTCACGCCCAGGGAGCGGAGCGCGGCCAGATAGTCGAGGCTGACCGTGCCGGGGTTGGCCTCCAGCGTGATCTCCGCGTCGCCAGCCACGGCAAAAGTCTCGCGCGCCGCGGTCAGGATATGTTCCAGTTGCGCCGTCGTTAGCAGCGACGGCGTGCCGCCGCCGAAAAAGATGGTGCGGATCGCCGGCGTCCCTGCCGGCTCATCCGCGGCCAGCGCTCCTACCTGCCGGATCTCCCGCGCCAGCGCCACCACGTAGGCATCCTGCAACTCGCCTAGCGTGGTATAGGTGTTGAAGTCGCAGTAGCTGCACCGCTGGCGACAGAACGGGATGTGAAGATAGAGCGCATAGGCGGTCATCGGGGCGATTATACCACTAAGACCCAACATAAAGACCTGACAGGTTCCAGAAAACCTGTCAGGTCTTCGTTCTGTGCTATAAATAGCTCCATGTCCCAATTTCGCCTCGCCATCCACGGCCAGGAGCGGGAGTTCGAGGTGACCCGCCAGGACGACCGGCTGCACGTGACCGCTGACGGTCTGACCGGCGACGCGCGCGTGCTCTATCGCGACGACCAGACGATGATTCTCGAGGTGCGCCGGCCAAATGGCGCGACCGCCCGCATCCACCTCATCGGCGCGCGCCAGGGGGACAAGCGCCAAGTGTGGATCGACGGCCGCGTGTTGTCCGTCGAACGCGCCCGGCGGCGCGCCACCCGCCCGGCGGCCGACCCGGGTTCGCTGGCCGCGTCCATCCCGGCCGTCGTCTCGCAAATCCTCGTCGGCGTGGGCGACCAGGTCGCCGCCGGCGACAAACTCATCTTGCTGGAGTCCATGAAAATGGTCATCCCCATCCAGGCCCCGCACGACGGCCGCGTTGCCCGCATCCTGTGCGACGTGGGCGAATCCGTGCCGGCCGGCGTTCCCCTTGTGGAGATCGATAGCCTATGAACCAAGATCGCCTGCGTCGTCTCACTGAACAGATCGCCGCCCACGGACTGGATGGGCTGGCCCTTATGCCCGGGCCGAACCTACTCTACGTCAGCGGCATCCACACCCACGTCAGCGAGCGGCCCATCCTGCTCTTCATCCCCGCCGACGACGAGCCGGCCATCATCATCCCCACCCTGGAGGCGATGAAGGCCCGCGACGCCGGTATCGCCGAGGATCGAATCTTCGACTGGAACGACGCCGAGGGGTACGCCGCGGCCTTCCAGCAGGCGTGCGCGCGCCTGGAACTGGCCGACTACCTGCTGGGTGTCGAAGCGCTGCACATGCGCGTGCTGGAACTCCAATTGCTGCAGCGCTACGCGCCCGGGCTGCAAGTCGCCCACGCCGAGCCAGCGCTGTCGGCTTTGCGCATGGTCAAGGACGCGGCCGAGATCGCCGCCATGGAGAAGGCCATCGACATCACCGAGCGGGCGCTGAAGCGGATCGTGCCGCGCATCAAGGTGGGGTTGAGCGAGCGACAGGTCGCTGCCATGCTGACCCAGGAGCTACTGGCCTCCGGCGCGGACAGCATCGCCTTCGGCCCCATCGTCTCCACCGGCCCCAACAGCGCCTCGCCCCACGCCACACCGACCGACCGCAAACTCCAGCGCGGCGACCTGCTGGTCATCGACTGGGGCGTCTACGTGGACGACTACCCCTCTGACCTGACGCGCACCTTCGCCGTTGGGCCCATCGATGACGAGTTGCGCCACATCTATGAGGTGGTGCGACTGGCCAACGAGGCGGGGCGAGCGGCGGCCCGGCCGGGCGTCACCGGCCAGATGGTCGATCGCGAAGCGCGCGACGTGATCGAAGACGCGGGCTACGGCGACTACTTCATTCACCGCACCGGCCACGGCCTGGGGCTGGAGATTCACGAGCCGCCGGACATGAGTCCCACCAACACCAAGCCGCTGGCTCCCGGCAACGTCTTTACCATCGAGCCGGGCATCTACCTGCCCGGCCGCGGCGGCGTGCGCATCGAGGACAACGTCGTCGTCACCACCGATGGCTGCCGGACGTTGTCATCGTTTCCGCGGGAGCTTATTACTGTAGGGTAAAGTGAGTGAGTCGGTAGGTCAGTGGGTCAGTCTGATAGACTGATCTACTGACCTACTGTCTCACTGCTCACTGAAACCCGAGCCCCAACTGCCGATTCTCCCCCTCTCGCAGCCCCGCCGCGCCGACGCCAAGCAGGCGCATCGGCTGCCCCGGCGGCCAGTTCTCGGCCCATAGCGCCAGCGCCAGCCGGTAGATCGCCTCGGCGTCGTCGGTGCCCACGTCCAGCGAGCGCTGCCGGGTGAAGGTGGTGAAGTCAGGCCAGCGGAACTTGACGCGCACGGTGTGGGCCAGCAGGTTGCGCTTGCGCAACTCGGTGGCCACCTCGGCCGACATCTTCCGCAAGTACTCCTTCAACACCGCCGGGTCGGCCACGTCCTGATTGAACGTCCACTCCTGGCTGATGCTCTTGGCCGGGCCGCGTTCCGGCTCCACCTCGCGGTCGTCGACGCCACGAGCGCGCAGGATCATCTTGGCCGCCTCGCGACCAAACGCGGCGCGCAACCGCTCTGGCTCGGCCGCCGCCAGTTCGGCGCAGGTGCGAATGCCCAGCGCCGCCAGCCGCTCAGCCGTGCGCGGGCCGATGCCCCAGATGGCGGAGACCGAGAGCGGGGCCAGAAAGCCGGCCTCTGTACCCGGCGGCACAACGGTCAGACCGCGCGGCTTTTGGAAGTCCGAGGCCACCTTGGCCACCAGCTTGCTCGTCGCCAGACCCACCGAGCAGGGCAGCTTCGTCTCGGCCGGTATCCGCTCCCACAGCTCATGGGCCGCCGCCTCGGGGTCGGCCTCGCCCGTCAGATCGACGTAAGCCTCATCGACGCTGATCTGCTCCAGCGGCCCATACGGCTCCAGCACGGCCATGACCTCCCGCGAGCATTCGCGAATGCGCGGCCAGTCCGGAGGAACGATCTTGAGCCGGGGGACGAGCCGCAGCGCCTGCGATGTGGGCATGGCCGAGCGGACGCCGAAGCGGCGCGCCTCATAGCTGGCCGAAGAGACGACGCCGCGCTCGTCCGGCCGCCCGCCAACGACGAGCGGCCGCCCGACGTCTCCGGCGTGATCCAGCAGGTGGA
>NZ_JAYRVJ010000765.1:0-2368 GCF_041918635.1 Promineifilum sp. (SeqCode) | reverse complement strand
TCGGCCGATGAGGCGCTCATCCGCGAGGCGCGGCGGCAGGCGGCGCTGCAGAACACGACGCTCAACGAGTTGTTCCGCGAGTGGTTGGAACGCTACGTCACACAGCGAAATGTAACGACTCAGAAACATGCACAGGCACAATATGACGACCTGATGCGCCGGCTGGCGCACGTGAATGCCGGGCGCAAGTTCACCCGTGAGGAACTGAATGAGCGCCGTTGATGAGCCTGACTTGTTTTTTCTCGATACGAATGTGTTGATTTACGTGTTCGATCAGACCGCGCCGGCCAAGCAGGTGATTGCTGAGCGCCTGGTGCGGGAGGCGCTCAACAGTGGACACGGGACTATCAGCGCTCAGGTCGTGCAGGAGTTCCTATACGCTGCTCTGCGCAAGTTCGAGCGCCCCATGACCATCCCGGAATGCCGCGAACACCTGCGAACGGTGCTCCAGCCGTTGTGCCGATACTTCCCCGCCCCATCCTCCTATGATCGCGCCCTGCTCATCGTTCAGGAGACGGGCTACTCGCTCTATGATGCGCTAATCGTGACGGCAGCCCTGGAGAGTGGCTGCCGCACGTTGCTGACCGAAGACCTGCAACACGGCCGCGTTGTGCAAGGCGTGACCATCGTCAACCCCTTTGCCGAGACGTAGCGACGTTCCGCCGGAACGTCTCTACTGGCAAGCCTGCCCCGGCCGGCTATACTAGGCGCAATCGGATGCCATGAGCCAGCCAGACGCCACCCAGCTACACCAATTCCTCCTCGACCATTTCAGCCTGGAGCCGCTAAAGACGCTGTGCTTCAACCTGGGTATCGAGTATGATGACCTGGGCGGCGAGGGCCGGGCGGGCAAGGCGCGCGAACTGGTCCTCCATATGGAGCGCCTCGGCCGGCTCGCCGATCTGCGCGCTGTGCTGTCGAGTCAGCGCGCGGGGCCGTATCAGGCGGCGTTTGGTGAGGTAGCGGCCTGGCCGGCGGTGACAGCCGAGCCATCACCCCGCCGCGACCGGCGACGCTCGCCGCGCAACCCGCGTCAGATTTTCGTCAGCCACGCCACGGCCGACGCCGCTTTCGCCCACCGTCTGGCCGCCGATCTGCGGCGCGAGGGATATACCATCTGGATCGCCCCGGAGAGCATTCCCGAAGGCCAGTGGGTGTCGGCCATCAACCGCGGCCTGGCCGAGAGCGGCATCATGCTGCTGGTCCTGACGCCGGCGGCGGCCGAATCGCCGTGGGTGGAGATGGAGACCAACGTCGCCATCGAACTGGAGCGGGCGGGCGAGATGCGTTTCATCCCGATCTGCCTGGAGCGGGATCGCTACGAACCGATGTGGCATGCCTACCAGTGGGTGATGTGCGACCGCGATTACGCGGCCGGGTGGCGCGAGTTGCTGGCGCGGCTCGGCGAAGGGCAGTTTGTCCCCCCTGCTCCCCCGCTCCCCTGCTCCGCCCGACCGCTACATCCACGAAAAGAGCGGCATCGAACTCATCCGTATCCCGGCTGGGCCGTTCCTGTTTGGCGACAACAAGGAGACGGTCGAGTTGCCGGAGTACTGGATCGGCCGCTACCCTGTCACCAACGCCCAATACAAGCGCTTCGTGGACGCGACCGGCCATCGCGCCCCCAGCCATTGGAAGGAAAATGCCCCACCGCCGGACAAGCTGGATCATCCGGTGGTTTACATTAATTGGTATGATGCCCAGGCTTTGGCCGAGTGGGCCGGCTTGCGTCTGCCTACCGAACAGGAGTGGGAGAAAGCGGCGCGGGGGACGGACGGCCGCCTCTATCCATGGGGCAACGAGGAGCCGACGGCCGAGCGCTGCAACTTCAACAAGAACGTCGGCGACACGACGCCGGTTGGCAAGTACTCGCCCAAGGGAGATAGCCCCTATGGTTGCGCTGACATGGCCGGCAACGTCTGGGAGTGGTCCGCGTCATTGTATGAGCAAGGTAAAGGGTTGCGTGTCCTCAAAGGAGGAGCCTATTACACAAGCGACGCGTCGTCGCTGCGCGGCGCGTATCGCAACAGGTACAATCCCGACTACGACAACAGGATCAACGGCGCGCGGTTGGCGGTGTCCCCGTCCTCTTAACCTCTGGACTCTGACCCTCTGGACTCTGACCCTCTGATCCTCTGGGGGGGTCTGGGGGGCAGCGCCCCCCAGCGGCGTTATGATACGCTGTCAACGAGTCCGCTCAAGCACATCTCCCGGCGTAGCGATAACCAGCGTGGTTGAAAGGTGCGACGTGTCAATGCCGATCAAGTGCTGCCGGTCGAACGTCGCCAGATAGTCGGCGCGGCAGGCGATGGCCCCGGCCAGAATAGGCGCATCCTTGGCGACGACGAAGCCCAGCAGGGGCTTGATC
>NZ_JAYRVJ010000764.1:0-2777 GCF_041918635.1 Promineifilum sp. (SeqCode) | reverse complement strand
GTGAACTGGGGCATTCCCGAGGAAGAGGCCGGCTACTACGCCGAGGGCGTCCGCCGTGGCGGCACACTGGTGGCCGTCAAGGCCGCTGATGACCGCGCTAACCGCGCCGTCGAGATTCTGCGCCGCTATAGCCCCATTGACGTGAAGCAGCGCTCGGCCGAGTGGCGCGCCTCCGGCTGGGCCGGGTTCGACGCCGACGCTGGCCCCTATATCAGCCACAAGAGCAATGGCCCGCAGAGTGTGAACATCCGTATGGATGCCAAGGGTTTCACAACCGGCGCGACTACGGCCCGCGAGACGTGGGACAAGACCACGGCTGAGGGCGAGCACGTGGTGCCGATCGTGGAAGAGGAACTGAAGGTCGGCAAGCGCGAGGTGGAGACGGGCGGCGTCCGTGTCCAGACGCGCGTCGAGGAAACGCCCGTCAGCGAGCAGGTTGAACTGCGCGAAGAGCGGGTGACGGTCGAGCGCCGTTCGGTTGACCGGCCGGTTGGCGCGGATACGATCGACGCCTTCCAGGAGAAGACGATCGAGATGACCGAGCGAGCCGAGGAGGCCGTGGCTGAGAAGACCGCCCGCGTTGTCGAGGAAGTAGTGATCGGTAAGGAAGTGGATACGCGCACCGAGACGATCAGCGACACGCTGCGTCGCACCGACGTGGACGTGGAGCAGATAGGTGGTTTCGACCGCTACACTGATCGCTTCCGCACCCATTACACCACCAACTTCGCCAATCGGGGCAACGGCTATAGCTACGAGCGCTATCAGCCAGCCTACCAGTATGGGTACACGCTGGCCAACGACTCACGCTACGCCGGCCGCGAGTGGGCCGACATCGAGATGGATGCCCGCCGCGATTGGGAGACCAGAGGCGAAGGGGCCTGGGAAGAGTTCAAGGACGCCGTGCGCGGGGCCTGGAACGAGGTTCGGGCAGCTGTCCGTTAAAAGGAAGAAGAATCCACAGATTTCGCAGATTACGCAGATTCCGATGCGTAACTGCGAGGTCATTTAAACACCACTACGGGGCGCGGCAAATGCCGCGCCCCTTTTGTTATGAGCCACTGAGACTTGACAGGTGCGCCGTTGGCAGCCAGGGGCGCACCTGTCAGGTCTGCCGTAAGTTGCCAGAATCCCCCGTCAAGGCATAATGGCCCTGTCCATACACTTCCGAAAAATCTGCGGATCACTCTTCTTCAGGGGAGATCACATGGCGAAACGCAAGGGTCTATTCGAATCACTGGGCGACGTGCTAGATGACGTGGGGGAGAGCATCAAGGACCTCTTCCAGGATGAGCCGGATGAGCCGGCCGGCGGCGCGCCGGAACCCGTCCACCGGCGCGTCTCCCTGATCATCCACAACCCGCGCGTGCCCGGCGCGGGCAATGAGCGGCTGAACAAGGTGCTGCGCTGGAACGATCCGCGCCGGCTGGTCGAGAACTACATCGCCGACCTGGCCGAGATCAGCCATGGCTACGCCAACTACCAGGTGGTCGAGGAGGTCGAGGTCGACAAATTCCCGCGCAAAGCGGACGGCTTCGTCTACAAGGCCGACGACTTCGTGAAGGCGTGGCAGGAGCGCCGCGGCTTCCACGACCCGGACGCGGTGGACTACTACGCGCTGCTGGACGAGTTCGAGATGGTCGAGAAGGTGAACGCCGGCACGATCGACGAGGTGTGGCTGTTCGCCTTCCCCTATGCCGGCTACTACGAGTCGATCATGGTCGGGCCGGGCGCGTTCTGGTGCAACGCGCCGCCGCTGAAGAACACCGACCACGCCAACCGGCGCTTCGTCATCATGGGCTACAACTACCAGCGCGGCGTGGGCGAGATGCTGGAGAACTTCGGCCACCGCGCTGAGTCCATCATGAAGCACGTCTACCGCAACCAGCGCGGCGACGACAACCTGTGGGAGCGCTTCATCCGCCACGAGCACAAGAACCCCGGCCAGGCCGAGGTGGGCTGGATGCACTACGCGCCCAACAGCGTCCGCGACTACGATTGGGGCAACCCCCGCATGGTGCAGAGCCGCTGGGAGACGTGGCGCAACTTCCCCAACCTGGACGGCCAGGCCAAGACGTGCAACTGCCATGACTGGGGCGACGGCGACATCCGTCTGCACCACAAGTGGTGGTTCGAGCTGTTGCCTCACCGCACAGGGGCGAATGACGGCATCTCATACAACTGGTGGAAGTACATCGTAGATCCTAACACGGTGTGATGGAACGATGAGCCGCTGTCCTGGCGGCTCTTCTACGGAGGAATAGGGGATGAGAGCTTCACCCTTGCGCATTCTGCTGTTGGTCGGCCTGCTCGTACTCTTTTTGCTGTTGCTCTGGGCGCTGTTAAGTAGGGGTGGGAATGGAGGCACGGAGTCCGGCGACGAGCCGACGGCCGAAGTCGACGCGCCCGCGACCGAGTGCCCCGTCGCCACGCCGGAGTTCTTCACCGTCGATCCGGTCACCTCGCCGACCGATCAACTCACCCAGGTCATCACCGTCGATCTGGGCAACGGCGAAACGATCACCGTCACCGGCGAGTCGGGCACGTTCACGGCGCCGTTCGACACCTTCCCCAAGACGATCGAGATCACCCTGCTGCCCAACACGATCCACAACCTGACCGTCGAGGGTAAGGTGAAGGAGGTCGCGCAGGGGGAGTGCGTTTACGGCGGCTACGTCCTTAGCACCACTACGGATCGCAATGGCGATCCGCTGATCATTGAGCAGAATAGTGACTAGTGGTCAGTGCTTACTGACCACTGACCACTGACAACTGTT
>NZ_JAYRVJ010000763.1:0-4401 GCF_041918635.1 Promineifilum sp. (SeqCode) | reverse complement strand
GGCCATACCGCCACCGATGAGCACCTTGTCCGCCTTGTCCAGCAGGTTCTCGATCAGCTTGATCTTGTCCGAGATCTTCGCGCCGCCCATGATGGCGACGTAGGGCTTGGGCGGGTTCTCCACGGCGATGCCCAGAGCCGAGATCTCCTGGTTCATCAGGAAGCCGGAGACGACCGGGCCGCCCTTGGCGCGCATGGCGTAGGCCGCCCCGTCCACGCTGGCGTCGGGCCGGTGGGCCGAGCCGAAGGCGTCATCCACGTACACGTCGGCCAGCGAGGCGAAGTCGGCCGACAGGCCCGGATCGTTCTTCTTCTCGCGCGGGTCGAAGCGGGTGTTCTCCAGCAGCAGCACGTCGCCCGGCTTCAGCGCCGCGGCGGCGGCCTTGACCTCGTCGCTCATGACGGCCGGGAGGTACTGCACCGGCCGGCCGAGCACCTCTTCCAGCTTCTTGGCGACGGGGGCCATGCTGAACTGGCGATCTTCGGCCGTCTTGGGCCGGCCCAGGTGCGAGGCCAGGATGAGCGACGCGCCGTGGTCGAGCAGGTAGTTGAGCGTCGGCAGCGCGGCGCGGATGCGCGTGTCGTCGGTGACAGTGATGGTGGCGTTGGGGTCTTTGCTGCTCAGCGGGACGTTGAAGTCCACGCGCACGAAAGCCCGCTTGCCGTTCACATCGATGTCGGTAATGCTCTTCTTGTTCATGGCTGTGTCTCCTTGTAGATGATCTCGGTTGTCTGGAAATCGGAGTAGCGCGCGTCGAGTCCCTCGATGCCCAGCGCGCGCCGGATGTGCTTGACCCGTGAGGCGACGCCGCCCAACGGGGCGCGATACTGCCGGCCGACCGCGGCCTGCGTCTCGCCGCGGTTGCTGTGTTCGGACAGGATGAACTCGACCGCCGCGGCCCAGACCGCCGGCCGGTCCAGATCGGGCCTCGCCGCCGCGCGGAAGTCGCGCCACAGCCGCCGGCCGTAGATGAGCGGCAGCAGGCCAAACCCCCGCGCCTGCAAGCCGGGCAACAGCGCCGCCTCCACCGGATCGGCCATCGCCTCCGGCCGCAGCGGCAGTTGGAGCAGCCCGGCATAGAGCGCCACCGGCAGCACCCAGGGTTCCGACGGCAGCTTACCCTCGTCGCTCATCACCTGCGTGCCGGCCAGGATGCTCGTCGCCCGCAGCGTGTTCAGCGGCAGGTCGGCGCTGGCCGGGTTGATCTCGGTCACGCGCCAGCCGCCGTCCGTCCGCTCCAGCCGTACGGCGACCACGTCCACGGCGGTGTAGCCGCGGCCGGCGGCCGGGTCAGGCCAGGCGTACTCGATGAACACCGCCCGCCCCTCGTCCGCCTCGATGGCCCGCACCAGTCCCAGCCGCTCCCGGCCGAGGACGGTCTTCAGCAGGATGTCGAAGACGACGAAGCCGAACAGGTCCAGGGCGTCATCGGCCTGGCCGCCGGGCAGTAGGTGCGCGCGCAAGGTCTGGGGGTCTTCGGCCACAGTGGCGGCGATCAGTTGCTCGACGACCGGCCAGATGTCATCCCAGACCGTCTTTTCATCGATCATGAAGAGGCATCCACAGATTTCACAGATTACACAGATTCTTCCAGACTATCTGTGTGATCTATAGTACCTTTGATGGACTTATCTTATAGGAGCGGTTGGTCGCAGGGTAATGTACCGGTAAGCCTGGCGGATGAAGCATGGACAGATAACAAGATGTCGCCTGTGCGCCTCTTACAATCTGTGTAATCTGTGGATGCTTCTTCCGCAAGCCAGGGCGATTATACGCCGCTTTCGCGTCACGTCACACGAAATGTAAGGTTGGACGGATAGAATAAAACCCGTCATGAAGCAACACATAGATGACCGCGGACGGGCGACCGCTGACCGTCGAATGTGGTGGCCCCTGATGTTGTTGCTGCCGAGTTGCGTGCTGGCGATGGTTCTCCTGCTGGCCGGGCCGGTGGCGTCGCAGCCGGAGCAAGTTCAGCCGGCAGCATCCGGCGGCGGGGAGTACGCGCCGCCGGCTGACCAGTTGACCGAGACGGAGCGGACGCGCATTGAGCAGATGATCGCGGGCAACGTCACCCGGCTGGCGGCCGAAGGGCGGCTGCCGGCGGCGCGCGGCGCAGTGGCGCTGGGCTGGCCGCTGACCCCGCGCGACGGCTTCAGCGACCCCGGCTACCACGGCGTCACCAACTACGTTGACCACCAGAGCGCCTACCCCAACCAGGTGCTCGACTTCGCCTGCGGCCGGCGCACCTACGATAGCTCCTCCGGCTACAACCACAAAGGAACCGATTATTACCTGTGGCCCTTCGCCTGGAACAAGATGGCCGCCGGGGACGTGCGCGTGGTGGCCGCGGCGGCCGGCGTCATCGTCGGCCGGCACGAGGGCAACCCCGACCAGAGTTGCAGCTTCAACAGCAATAGCTGGAACGCCGTCTACGTCCGTCACGCCGACGGCTCCGTCGCCTGGTACGGCCACCTGAAGCGCGGCTCGGTGACGCCCAAGGCTGTCGGCGCGCCGGTGGCGGCCGGGGAGTACCTGGGGCTGGTCGGCAGTTCGGGCAACTCGACCGGGCCGCACCTGCACTTCGAACTGTACAGCGGCGGGCAGCTAATCGACCCCTACGCCGGCGGCTGTTACGCCCCGCCCGGCGGCTCCTGGTGGGCGCAGCAGCGGGAGTACTACGACTCGGCCATCAACAAGCTGACCACCGGGCCGGCCGCTGTGGCCTGGAGCACCTGCCCCTCGCCCGACACGCCCAACGAGGCCACGCAGTTCCAGCCGGGCAACCGCATCTACTTCACGACCTACTACCGCGACCAGTTGGCGGGGCAATCGTCGCTCTACCGCATCTACGCGCCCAACGGGACGATCTACGCCCAGTGGACGCACAGCAGCTCGCAGCCGCATTACGCGCTGTCCTACTGGTGGTGGGCCTTCGACTTTGGGCCGTCGGCCATGAATGGGACGTGGCGGTTCAGTGTGGAGTATCAAGGCCGGACGTACACTCACTCGTTCGTCGTCGGCCAGCCCTCCACAGCCACACCGACCGTCACGGCGACGCCCACGGCCACCGCCACCCTGCGCCCTACCGCTACCGCAACCCCCACGGCCACGCCCACGGTTACGCCCAGCGTCACCCCGGCCGTCTTTGACCCGGCGTGGTATGTCTTCGTGCCGGCTATGGCAAAATAATTAACCACGGATTTGCACGGATTCTACGGATGAAGAACGGATTGAACCCGACGTTCAATCCGTTAAATCCGTAGAATCCGCGAAGATCCGTGGTTAATTTATGATCAATTCCCGCAGGGCGGCCAGGTTCGCGAGGTTCATGTCGATGCTCACCCCATCCTCCCCATCTTCGGTCGGCGGCGTCTCCAGGTGGGCGCACTTGTCGGCCCAGCGCGGATCGTTGATGAAGTTGGCGAAGCCCTCCAGCCCGATCTGGCCTCGGCCAATGTGCTCGTGCCGATCCTTGCCCGTGCCCAGGTCGTGCTTGCTGTCGTTGAAGTGGAAGCAGCAGATGCGCTCCAGCCCCACCACCCGGTCGAACTCGGCCATCGTCGCCGCGTATGCCTCTGGCGTGCGGATGTCGTAGCCGGCGGCGAAGACGTGGCAGGTGTCGAAGCAGACGCCCAGCCGCTCGCTCCCGCCGGCCCCCTCGATGATGGCGGCCAGGTGCTCGAACTTGCCGCCCAGATTGGTCCCCTGGCCGGCCATCGTTTCCAGGCAGATGACGGTGGTGGGGGCGGTGTCGGCCGTCTCCTCCACGAGCCGGCGCAGACCGCGGGCGATGGCCGCCAGCCCTTCGGCTTCGCTGCTGTCCATGTAGGAGCCGGGGTGAAAGGTGATCAAGTCCACGCCCAGCGCCGCGGCCCGCTCGACCTCGTCCTTGAGGGCCTGGTACGACTTCTCCCACAAGACGGGATCGGGCGAGGCGAGATTGATGAGGTAGCTGGCGTGGACGGAAACGGGATGCAGGTCAGCGTACTCCGTCACGGCGTTCTTGTAAGCGGCGACGTCGTCGTCGGTCAGCGGCTTGGCCGCCCACTGCCGGTTGCTCTTGGTGAAGATGAGGAACGAGTCGCAGCCCGCTTCCTTGGCCCGCGGGAATGAACGATACGCGCCGCCGGCCGTGCTGATGTGTGCACCCAATCGCATAAAGTATCACCTCTCCTAAGCAGAAGAATGGCTACAGATTCGTACGGACGGTACGGATTATGTCAATCTGTATTGTCCGTGTGAATCCGTAGCCATTCTTCACTCACCGTAGCGGTCATCCGGCCGCTCATTGGTGATATAACCGATGGTCTCCAACCCCTTCACGGCATACACGCCGTCGCCGACGACACGCCAGATGGGCTTGCCGGCCAGATCGACGATGAACTCCCCTTCCAGACG
>NZ_JAYRVJ010000762.1:0-1810 GCF_041918635.1 Promineifilum sp. (SeqCode) | reverse complement strand
TGGAGGGGACAGGGGAGAGGGGCAGATGAGACCAGTGAGGGAACTGGGTGGCGAGGAGGCGACCGACGAGAGCGGCATCGATACTCAGTTCGTCAGCGTGCATCGCGTGCTTCGCCACTTGTCGTCAGGTCACTCAAACAACGGCTGCATCTCCAGCCGCTCCACCTGGGCGCGCATCACCTCGTCGGGGATGGGGCCGGCATAGCGCGCCGCCGCATCCAGCACCTTTGGCAACACGTGGATGTCGCCCACTGTATTCAAAAAGACGTTCGGCCGCCCCAATACCCATTGGATGGCTACATCAATGTCCTGTTGTTCTTCCAGCGGCTTATACCAGGTCGCCCGCGTCTGCGGCTCGTGATGCCAGGGTGTATGCACCACGGACTTGATCGTCTGCACCGCGACGTTCCGCTCCTGGCACAAGGCATAGAGCGCCTCGAAGTCGGCGCGGTACGGCTCGTTCTGCATCATGGTGTAGCTGTAGGGCAGCAGCACCGAGTCGAAGTCAAAACGTTCCAGCGCGCGCCGGTGCATCGCGGCCACCGTCCAGCCGTGACCGGTGATGCCGATGTAGCGCACCAGCCCTTCGTCCCGGGCGGCAATCGCCGCCTCCAGCGCCCCGCCCGGGCCGAGGGCAACCTCCCACTCCTGTTGAGCGACCAGATGGTGGAGCTGGATCAGATCGACCTGATCCACTTGCAGGCGTTCGAGCGAGCGGCGAATCTCCGCCAGCGCGGGGCCGGCGGTGCGCTCGCCTGTCTTTGTTGCCAGGAAGAACGGCCGCCCGTGGCGCTTGATCCAGTCACCCAGCCGCAACTCGGCGTCGCCATAGCTGGCGGCCGTGTCCACGTGGTTGAGGCCGTAGGACAGGGCTATGTCCATGGTGGCGTCGGCTTCGGCCTGGGTCACGTCGGAGAAGGCGGCCGCGCCTAGGAGGAGGCGGGTGCTTAAGTGGCCGGTGCGGCCGAAGAGTAGTCGTTCGATCTGCTTCATTGATCTCTCCATGATGGTCTGTCAGCTCAATGCCTAACCAGGTGCTGGGCTACTAGCTACTCACGTGACTCTAGGTCGGATGGTCAATAGTTCGCAGAGCTTTCCTCATTGGCTGAACCGGCAAGCCTCGACCCTCGAAGCTCCAGCCAGAGCGCAGGCTGGTCGACCGTTTGTAGCCCATCGCCAAGTAGAAGAGAACGGCGTACACTGTCGAGGCAACCCGGATAACCGTTGACCCTCGTTGCCGGCACTCCTCCTCAAACCGCTCGACCAATTGCCGCCCGATCCCCCGCCGGTGATAGTCGCGGCGTACAAACAGGCTAGCCAGCCTGTCCTTCCGCCCGCGCAGCACCCCAACGATTGTGCTCTCATCCTCAGCTACGAAAACCATCTCTGACCGGATAACCCGGGCGATGGCTTTGCGGTGGGACGGGTCCGTTGATTCGGCGTGGCGGAAAGGCCCCAGGAATGCCGCAAGCTGCTCGAGCGAGGCGAAGGCCAGGTTGAACTCGCTGTAGGTGACAGCGATGAGACAGCCGACCCTGGTGGCGTCCCGCTCTTGGTAATCACGGATTGTGATCATGTGACAACGGCAACGCGGGCCAACGATCGTCTCAGGCTGCCGTGAGGCTTGATGGAGCCGATCTCATCATTGTGCCCGGCAAAGAGGCAGAGTAAAAAGGGGCGGGTCTCAAACCCGCCCCTAGCTGTTAGTAACTAACTATGCATACTCCTCAATCGGAATACACATACAGAACAAATGCCGGTCGCCATACACGTTGTCAATCCGGCTGACCGACGGCCATACCTTGGCGGC
>NZ_JAYRVJ010000761.1:0-5107 GCF_041918635.1 Promineifilum sp. (SeqCode) | reverse complement strand
TTGCCGTATTGCTGATTCTCATGGGGTGTGGCTCGCCTCCCAGCCAGGCGACGCCCACCGAAGCGTCCGTCGCCACCGCGACGCCGGTTCCAGTAGCCGACACGCCCGCGCCCGAACCGACGGCCGAGGTTCCGACTGAGGCCACGACCCAGGTCGTTACCGAGGTCGCGCCAGAAGCGACCGCCACCCCCTTGCCCGAGCCGACCGATGAGCCGACGCCCGCGCCGGAACCGACGGCCGACACGTCCGGCCTGCCGCCCGCGGCCCACTACGATTTGGGCGAAAGGACTATCGTCCAGGAACACTTCCCCGAAGACAGCCGTTTCCGCAACATGTCCGTACAACTCAATGGTGTTATCGCTGCGCCGCTCGAGGGCGAACAACACCCGGTCGTCGTCATTCTGCACGGCACGCACCCCGGCTGTCCCGTGGATGAAATGGGCGTTGACCGGTGGCCTTGCGATCCCGAAGTCGAACAACCCAACTATGCTGGCTTCGAGTACCTGGTGCATGAACTGGCGGCGCGGGGCTACGTCGCCCTGTCGATCAACATCAACGCCGAGAACACCTTTGGCTTCGGCGAGCCAACCCCCGGCGAACGGTTGGCCCAAATCCTTGATCTGCACCTGAGCGCGCTGGCAGAAGCGGCGGCCGGCGGCTCCAATGAGTTCGGCGTCGAGTTGGCGGGGCGGGCCGACCTCACACGGCTGGTTCTGATAGGCCACTCACGCGGTGGCGAGATGGCCAACTATCTGACGCGGGTGATGGGCCTGGATACGCCCGAAGGGGCGGCCGAGCGAGGCTATGGGCCGGTGGCCGGTTTGCTACTTGTGGCCCCGGCCGTCACCTTTGTCGGGACGACAGGCACAAACGTTCCTTTGGCTGTGATTTTACCCGGCTGTGACGGCGACATCGTTGGCCTGGACGGCCAGGCGTTCTTTGAGGACGTACGCTTGGGCCTGGCCGACCACAGTTGGGCGACGACGGTCTACCTGGAAGGGGCCAACCATAACCACTTCAACACGATACTGGGCGGCGACTTGATAGGGCAGCCGCAGCGGCCCAGTTGCGAGACGCTGCTGCCGGCCGAAGACCAGCGGCAATTCCTGATAGACTATGCCGTCGATTTCCTGACCATCCTTTTTAACAACGATCCGGCCGCGGCATTCGATGCCCGCGTTCGGTTAGGCCTTGACTCAAACCAGCCGGCTCCAGCCGAATTGCTGGGCCAATCGGCGCGGGTCGCCGTCCTGGCCGCCGCCGCCGCACGGCTGCCCTTGTTCGTGCCGAGAGATGAGAACTCGCTCGTCACGAATGAGTTGGGCGGCGCTGTGACGGCCGAGGGGGCGACTCTGCTCTACTGTCGACCGGGCTACTTCATACCAAGCGACGAGCCGGGCAGCGAGCCCTGCAAGCGCGTCAACTTCACTATTCCCGGCAACCCAGGGATGGCAGTCGTTTCCTGGTCGGAACCCGCGTCGCTGCGCTTGGCGCTGCCCGAAGGCCAGCGCGACCTGACCCGCTATGCCACCCTGAGCCTGCGGACAGTGCTAGACCCGCTTTCTGAGTTAAACGCCGCCGACCAGCCGCAGACCTTTAGTGTGCGCCTGACCGATGACGACGGGAACGTCGCCACGGCGGTGACCAGCCCCGACGAGCCGGCGCTGCAATTCCCGGCCGGTGAGGCTCAGGAGGATTTCTTTTTTGAGGGTGGCTTCTTCAGCGGCATTGTGCATCTGACGACGCTCCGCCTGCCGCTGACGGCGTTCGCCGGTGTGAACTTGAGCGACGTGATCGAGATCGCTCTGGTGTTCGACCAGACGCCGTCGGGAACACTCTTCGTGGCCGATGTCGATCTGAGTGGAGCGCCGTCGCAGTAGCGGCGAAGCCGCCGGTCAGTCAGGGACGTAGGGCGCGGTCCAACCAATCGAGGGCGCGGCCGTCGCGGATCATGTCGGGTGTCACGCGGATGAGCGTCCAGCCGTAGAGCGCGGCCTCGTTATACTTCTCGCAATCCTGCTCGAAGCGTTCGGGATGGGCGTGGCCCTTGCTGCGCCCCGTCTCGGTCTGCATCCAGATGCCTCCCTCGATCTCACAGGCGACCAACAGGCCGCCCTCACGCCAGCAAAAGTCGAACCGCCAGTTGCGGTTGGCGTGAAAGACGTACTCGCGGATTGGCTCCGGCAGCCCGGCCAGACGGATCTGCTCCAACAGGACGGTGTTCCAGTTGGTACGCGGGCTGCTGGATGCCGGCCGGTCGCCCGCCGCGGCGCGCCGGCCGGCAGGTAGGAAGGAAGAGCGACGCGCTTTCATGCGAGGAGAATAGCACAAATGTGCTATATACGACAAATCGCAAGAGGACGCGAGCCGGGCAGGGGGATCAGTAGCTTTCGTACCAGCTTTCACCCACGTCATGAGCCGATGCGGGGTATCGCTGAGTCCACGGCGCGCCATACTCGGCGACGATGTCACCCAGCTCGACCAGGCGGTCGACAGCCGTCTTGTTCAGAAAGTCGAGCGCCGCCTCGCCGCGCAGTTCAGCGGCCTCACCCCATACCGTGCGACCGGCCACAATACCGCTGGCCCCCGCGCCACAGGCGATCTGGGTCTGCCGGGCGAAAGCCTCAAAGCCGACGCCGCCGCTGAGCAGCACCCATGGCGTCTGGCTAGCCTCGTCCAACTCGGCGCACGATGCCGCCCAGGCCGCTTCGTCAGGCACTTCGGTTGTATCGAGTGGGAACTCGGTCGCCAGCACCTCGATGCCGCGAGAAGTCAGACGGCGCGCCGTCTCGATCACCGCGGCCCGCTTCTCGGCCGATGAAAGTTTTCTGGCCCTGGAGCCGGCGGCGAGCGGCAGCAGCCTCAGGAAGAGTGGGATGTCGTGCGCCCGGCATTCGGCCACCACGCTGTCGAGTAGTCGCTCCTGGGCGGTCGCGTGGCGGCCCTCGGGTTGACAGGGCAACCGTAACTTGACGGCCGACGCGCCCATACGAGCGCTCTTCTCCACGCCCCAGCCCTCCAGCACTTCGGGGCGATGGGCGAGCGGTTCATCAGCCTGGCCAGCCGCTTCGACAGCGACCAGAAGTCCAGCGCGTCCCGGCAGCACGCCGCCGGTAATGCTCTGCGCCGCGCTGAACTCTGGGTCAAGCAGCACCGCCGTGCTAACCGGCGCGAGCGCGCTCACCACGTCCAGCTTGAAAGCGACCATCTCACTGTAGCCGATGCTTTCAGGATTGACGGGATTCAGGGCGCGCCGCAGGCTGTCGCGATGATCGAGGGCCATCACGACAAACAGGCCATCCGGCGTGCTACACTGTTGTAAGCGTCGCCGCTTGCCAATCGTCAATTCCATGTGTCTTAGCTTTTCTCCTGCGCGAGCAATCGGTTGCGGCGCGCGCGTGGGATCAGACGGCCGGCCAGAAACAGCAATAGCGCGGCGACGACCAACCAGCCTATGAGCGCGAACAATCGGGCAAAACCGATGGCCTCATAGGTCGGGCCACCCACAAACCCGCCCAACGCTGACCCCATGCCAAACAGCGCGCCGGACACAAGTCCCTGCGCCGTGGCCCCCACGCCGGGGGGCGCGGCGGCGTCGGCGTCGGCCACCAGGGCCGCCCACAGGATGGCGAAGGACGGTCCGTGCAGCAGGCTGATGGGCAGCACCAACCAGGGAGCCTGCATGAACGACAGGGCGAAGTAGCGCAGGATGGTGGCGAGGAGCGCTAGAACGACCATGCGGCTGATGCCGAAGCGGCGCAGTAACCAGCTGCCCAGAAACCAGAACGGCAGCTCGCTAAGCGTCGAGACGGTTAGCGACAGGGCCATCAGCGTGCGACTCGCGCCCAGTTGCTCCAGGAAAAGGAACTGGTAGCTGAGCAGTACGCCGATGCCTATGCCGTAGAGTAGGGCCACGGCCAGCAGGAGCAGGAAGCGGCCGTTGCCCACCAGCACGCCTAAGCTGGCCGAGTACGCCTGGCGCACCGTGGACAGCCCCATGGTCAGTTGCGAAGCGGCCATCCAGCACAGCGCCATAAAGACCAGGAATCCGTAGAATCCCCAGCTCAACCCCGCGCGTTGCAAGATCGGCCCCATCGCTGCCGCGGTCAAACCCCAACCAACCGCGCCCCAGGCCCGCACCCGGCCGTAGTCCGCCTTGCGCTCGCCCAGCAGATCCATCACCGCGTTATCTACCAGCGGGACGATGGGGCCGACGAAGATGGCGTAGGCAACGACACCCAGCAGCAGCGTCAGAAAGGAGCCGGCGAAGAGCAGGCCGAGCACGGCCAACCACAGACCGGCGATGTTGAACAGCAGCACCGCCCGGTGGCGGCGCGTCGCATCGGCAATGCCGCCCCAGAAGGGGGAGCTACCGAGCGTGATGAGCGGGATGAGGCCGGCCAGGATGCCGATCTGCGCGCCGGTCATGCCCCGCTGTTGATAGTAGAGGGACATGTAGGGCACGAGGCAAGACAAGGCCGCGTAGTAGAGGCAATAGACCGCCTTAGGTTGCGTTGTAGACACGGGGTTAGGTTCTCTGGGTTTAGATGCTCTGGCCGGGTTGCTCGAACAGGGGATGAAGAACGACAGGTTGACTGGGCATAGCACCGCCGGGCTGGCCCACGCCGCCGCCCTCCTCGCCCGCGCCGCCGCCTTCCTCCGTATCGCCGGGGGCGGGTATGGGTGTAGGCCGCACCTGGTTGTCCAGGCCATCGCCCCCACAGCCCGCCAGTCCCACCAGCAAGAACAGGATGATCATGGCGAAAAGCACTCTTTTCATTATTGATTACACCTCAATGGACGGCGCGTCTCGTCCGGGCAGCGCCTCTTCGCTTCTTGACAGCGGGCAAACCCGGCCGCCCACCAGCCGGAATGATACGCCATTTTCAACGTTACGTCAGCGGCGGCTTCAGGTCAAGGGGGACCGGCCTGGGCCGGCCAGGCGAAGGGAGGGCGGCGCTTGCTCAGCGCCGCCAATGGGCGACAAAGGCAGGCTCGCCGTGAGAGGCGACCGCGTTTTGCCATGCGCCAACCCGGGCCGTGGGTGCCGTGGGTTGGCGCTACAGAACAGATGGCGCGCCTAGGCCGCGCGTTGCATCACCGCGAA
>NZ_JAYRVJ010000760.1:0-3355 GCF_041918635.1 Promineifilum sp. (SeqCode) | reverse complement strand
GTTGCCAACCCGCGCTACAAGGGAGAATCTCATGGGCTTTCTCAAACGCCTCCTCGGTGGGGCCGACAACGCGAAACCGGCGGGGGAGTACGTCGATACCCAGGGTATCTACTTCTACGTCCAGTGCGACCGCTGCGGGGCAGGTGTGCGGCTGCGGGCCGACAAGCAGCACGACCTGCTCAATGAGGAAAATGGCTTTAGTTGGCACAAGACCATCGTTGACAGCCGCTGCTTTCGCCCCATGCCGACCGTGGTCACGCTCAACGCCGCCTACGAGGTGGTCGCCCATGAGATCACCGGCGGCCACTACATCACGAAAGATGAGTACGAAGCGCTCCTGGCCCAAGAAGCTGAGGCTAAGCGGGCCGCCATTGAGCCGCCCCCTTCAGAATAGCGCGCGCACTCCCACACAAAACCGTCGCAAGTAACGCGACACCCGCGGACGCGCGCTTAATATCTGCCTAATCTGCGCAATCTGCGGATTCTTCTTCTTATTCCCGCTTCTCGCGCCGGCGATCCAGGTAGACCAGCGTCGCCGACAGGATGCCGGCCGCGCCGACGATGCTCCAGCCCAGTTGCCCGATGCGCCGCTCCAGCCGCTCCTGCTGGCGCAGCGTCTCCTTGTCCGATCGCAACTGGACGCGCAGCCGCCCCTTCTCCGCCTCTTCCAGCAAGCGCTGGACGCGCATGGGGGTGTCCAGATAGGGCCGCAGCATGTCCAGCAGCCCGGCCAGGCCACGGTCGCGCCACTGCTGCAAGCCCTGGTTGCGCAGCAGTTGCTCGCCATAGCGCTCGATCTGCCGCCACGGGTTGATCTGCGGGTCGAGGCGCGACACCAGGCCGGAGATCATGCCCAGGGCGCGGCCGAGGTAGATGAAGTCCTGCGGCAACTGGAACGGGAAGTCGTAGAGCAGGTCGCGGAACTCGCGGCCGATGGCCTCGATCTCGCGCGGATCAGGCTGGGTCAGGTCGAGCAGGTTGCGCCCCCAGATGTGATTCAGGACGACCTCTTGCGCTTCGGTGATGCGATCCAGGTCCGCGCCGGGCAGGAAGAAGCCCAGATCGCGGTAGGCTTCGGTCAACTGGTGGGCGTCGCGCTGGGTGACGCTGATGAGCACCTTGCGTAGATTTTCACTGATCGTCTTGGGCACGCGCACGGCCATGCCGAAATCGACAAAGATGAGCTGGAAGGGGCGCGATGACGTGACCGGGGTCGCGCCGGCCGCCGGCGCGGCCGGTGGGCCGGGCCGGATGAACAGGTTGCCGGGGTGCGGGTCGGCGTGGAAGAACTCAGCCACGAAGACCTGCTTGAAGTAGGCGTCGAGCAGCAGGTCGGCCACTTCCTTGGTGTCGATGCCCGCCGCGGTCAGCGCGCCCACGTCGGCGATCTTCAGCGCCTCCACGTCTTCCAGGACAACGACGCGCGCCGTGGAGTGCTGCCGGTAAACATTGGGGATGTAGATGCGCGGGTCGTCGGCGTGGATTTCGGCGAAGCGGGCCGCGTTCTCGGCCTCGGCATTGTAGTCAAGCTCTTCCCACAGGGTGCGGGCGAACTCCTCCATCAGGGCCGGCACATTGGCCCGCTTGCGGATGGGCTTGTAGCGCATCACCCAGCGGGCGACGACGCGCAGCGCGGCCAGGTCGGTGCGCACCAGCGCCTCGATGTGGGGCCGTTGCACCTTGACTACGACGCGCTCCCCATCGGGCATGCCGGGCGCGGGCCGCAGCCGGGCGCGATAGACCTGGCCCAGCGAGGCGGCGGCCACCGGCTCCGGCTCGATGTGCTCGAAGCGGCGCGACAGGTCGCCCAACTGCTCGCGCAACATGGCGAAGACGGGGCCGGAGTCGGCCGGCGGCACTTCGTCCTGCAAGCCCTGTAGCTCCTGGGTGATCTCGATGGGCAGCATGTCAACGCGCGAACTGAGGAACTGGCCGAGCTTGATGAGCACGCCGCCCATCTCGATAGCCAGGACGCGAAATTCGCGGGCGCTGACCCGCAACCGCTGGGGCCGCGTCGCCAGGGCGCGCTGGCGCGTCACGGGCATGCGCCCCATGACCAACTCCCACCAGATAAAGTGGGCGATCACGCCGGCGAAAAAGCGCAGGATGCGCCGGTAGCGCAGTTGGTCAATCGTCGTCCGGGTTTCCATACTGAAGTGTGTACAGCCCACGCGGATCAGGCGCCGCCCCATCTCGATCGGCCGCCAATGCGCGTCCTGCCGATGATTGTAGCAGAAACCTGTGACGATGCCCCATCGAAAGGCCGCCAAGGCGTGCCAGGTACGGCGCTCAGGTTAGCCAGCCCTTCAAGCTCTCCCAAAAACAAAATCCGCATGCGAACGGATCGCATACGGATTTGTGCCCCATAGGGGACTCGAACCCCTGTTTTGGCCTTGAGAGGGCCACGTCCTGGGCCGCTAGACGAATGGGGCCAGCCAGGAGGGATTCTAGCAGAGACAGTGGGACGTGTCAAACGCTCCACCCTTCATTTCAGACCTGACAGGTGGGCGGCCGCAAGGTTCGCCCCCACTCAAAGTGCCATGGGCCGCCCACCTGTCAGGTCTGTAGCCCGCGCGATGAGCATCTTGTCGATGCGGTTGCCGTCCATGTCGACGACCTCGAAGCGGTAGCCGCCCCACTCGAAGGCGTCGCCGACGCGCGGCAGACGGCCGAGCCGCATCACCGCGAAGCCGCCCAGCGTGTGGAATGCCCCCTCGCCCGGCAGTTCGTCCAACGCCAGCAGCGCCTTCAGATCGTCCACGTCCAGATACCCTTCCACGAGGAACGAGCCGTCCTCGCGCGTCACGATGGGCGGCTCGGCGATCTCGTCCAGCGTCGGGATGTCGCCGACGATGGCTTCCATCATGTCGATGAGCGTCACCAGCCCGTCGATGCCGCCGAACTCGTCCACCAGCAAGGCGATCTGGATGCCTGTCTGCTTGAAGCGCTCCAGCGCCCGCATGGCCAGCATCGTCTCCGGCAGGAAGAGCGGCGGCCGGAGAAGGGCGCGCAGTTCCGGCGGCCCGCCGGCCCAGTTTGTCGCCAGCAGGTCTTTGGCGTGGACAGTGCCCAGGACGCGGTCGATAGAGCCGTCGCACACGGGGAAGTAGGAGTGCCGCGAGCCGGTGACCGTCTCGCGGATACGCGCCTCGCTGTCGTCCACGTCGAGCCAGACAATCTCAGTGCGCGGCGTCATCAGCGAGCGCAACTGCCGGTCGCCGAAGCGAAAGATGCTATCCACCATCACCCGCTCCGCCTCTTCGAAGACGCCGGCCTGCGCTCCCTGCTCCAACAGCATCCGAATCTCCTCTTCCGATACGGTGGCGGCCCCGCTCTCACCCCGGACGCCCAGTAG
>NZ_JAYRVJ010000759.1:0-2162 GCF_041918635.1 Promineifilum sp. (SeqCode) | reverse complement strand
TAGCGAGTTGGACACTCTCCTTAAAGATGAGGATCTCGTTTTTCCTACCTTGGACGACGAGGAATATGAATTTGTGACCGGCTATCTAGACGGCAACTTGCTATTGCTGGAATGCCTCAGCCAAGCCATCGTCGCTGATCACGAGGCGATCAAGGAGCGACTGTTGCTCTTGCCGGAGGTGTAGCGCGCCCTTCAGGTTGGTTGCTCACCCCGATCCCACCGCCTATACTATGCTCCAGGAGCGCGCCATGACCATTGCCGATGCCGCCGAAATCGTCGCCGAGCTAGAACGGTTGTTGCCGGACTGGATCGATCTGGAGCCGGCCCGCTGGCAGCGGGTCGAGTACGCGCTGCGCCGGGCCGAGGGCGCGGGGCCGGTCTTCCCCACCTTCGAGTCGTTCATCGAGTGGGTGGACGAGGATACGTCGGCCGAGTGGGTGGAGGGGGAAGTCTACTTCATGAGCCCAGCATCGACAGAGCATCAAGACATTGTTGGTTTTCTGGCCGCCGTCCTGCGGTTCTTTGTGGAGCGCAAGAGACTAGGTCGGGTGCTGATTGCCCCGTACAGAATAAAACTGCCGGGGTATGCGCCTGAGCCAGACATCATGTTTCTGGCTGCGGAGCACGTCGGGCGGCTTCACCAAACGTACTTGGACGGCCCGGCTGACCTCATCATCGAGATCGTTTCGCCTGAGAGCGTCGAGCGCGACCGAATCAAGAAGTACAATGCCTATGAAGCGGCCGGTGTGGGGGAGTTCTGGTTGATTGACCCGGCACATCAATCGGCTGAGTTCTATCAGTTGAAAGGTAGCCGCTACGAATTGGCCGGGGTGACCGATGGGATTTATGAATCTCAGCAGTTGCCGGGCTTTCGCTTGCCCGTCGCCTGGTTTTGGCGTGAGCCACTTCCGATGCTGGATGAAGCGCTACAGTCGCTTGGCCTTCTATAAGACGGTGAGTATCTGTTAATCCCGCGCCTTTTTCGCCCATTTCACGTATAATCGGTGGTTGAAAATCCAACGCGGCGGGCGCGGTAGTGGCTCGCAGGCGCGTCTGTGTACCCAGGAGAAGGCAATGTCCAAAAATAGAAAGAAGGTGCGCGTCGCCATTATCGGCGTCGGCAATTGCGCGAATGCGCTCGTTCAGGGCGTCCACTATTATCGGGACGCGGCGGATGACGAGGAAATCCCCGGTCTGATGCACGCCACCGTCGGCGGCTACCACGTGCGCGACATCGAGTTCTCGGCCGCGTTCGACGTGGTGACGACGAAGGTCGGCAAAGACCTCAGTGAGGCGATGTGGGCCTACCCGAACGACACGATCAAGTTCGCCGAAGTACCCTACCTCAACGTCCCCGTCTACCGCGGCATGACCCACGACGGCATCGGCAAGTACCTGAGCCAGAAGGTGGAGAAGGCCCCCGGCCCGACGGACGACATCATCAAGATTTTGCGCGAGACGAAGACGGACGTGGTCGTCAACTTCATGCCCGTCGGCTCGGAGATGGCGACGAAGTGGTACGTGGAGCAGGCCATCGAGGCCGGCTGCGCCTTCGTCAACGGCATCCCCGTCTTCATCGCCAGCTCGCCCTACTGGAGCAAGCGCTTCGAGGCCGCCGGCCTGCCCATCATCGGCGATGACGTGAAGAGCCAGCTGGGCGCGACCATCACCCACCGCGTGCTGACGACGCTGTTCAAGGATCGCGGCATCCACATCGACCGCACCTACCAGCTCAACTTCGGCGGCAACATGGACTTCTACAACATGCTGGAGCGGGAGCGGCTGGAGTCGAAGAAGATCTCCAAGACCAACGCTGTGACCAGCCAGTTGCCCTATGACCTGGGCGAGGAGAACGTCCACGTCGGGCCGAGCGACTACGTGCCGTGGCTGACCGACCGCAAGTGGTGCCACATCCGCATGGAGGGGCGCGCCTTTGGTGACGTGCCGCTGCAACTGGAACTGAAGCTGGAAGTGTGGGACTCGCCCAACTCGGCCGGCGTCATCATCGACGCCGTGCGCTGCGCCAAGCTGGCCCTCGACCGGGGTATCGGTGGGGCGCTGGTCGCGCCGTCGTCCTACTTCATGAAATCGCCGCCGGTGCAGTTCACCGACGATGAGGCGCACCGCCAGGTGCAGGAGTTCATCAACGCGCAGCCCCGCCC
>NZ_JAYRVJ010000758.1:0-1746 GCF_041918635.1 Promineifilum sp. (SeqCode) | reverse complement strand
GCCTACGTCGAGGCCGCGCAGCGTATGTCGGAGATGGACCGCCAGGCGGCCGACCGGGAGAAGACGGGCGTCTTCACCGGCGCCTATGCCACTCACCCGCTGACCGGCGCGCCTGTGCCCATCTGGATCGCCGATTACGTGCTGGCCGGCTACGGCACGGGGGCCATCATGGCCGTACCCGCCCACGACGCGCGCGACTTCGCGTTCGCGCGGCAGTATGGGCTGCCGGTGGTGGAAGTAGTCAGTAGTCAGGGGTCAGTGGACAGCGGACAGTCATCAGTAAGCAGTGAGCGGTGGTCAGTGGACGGTGAGGTGATGGTGGCGTTTGAGGGGGAGGGGGTGGTGGTCAACTCCGGGCCTTACAATGGCCTGGCGTCGGCCGTCGCCGCGGCGCGGATCACCGACGACCTGGCCGCCCGCGGGCTGGGCCGGGCGCGGGTGGTCTACCGCTTCCGCGACTGGCTGATCAGCCGTCAGCGCTACTGGGGCGCGCCCATCCCCATCGTCCACTGCCCAACCTGCGGGGCCGTGCCCGTGCCGGAAGAGGAGCTGCCGGTGTGCCTGCCGGACGTGGCCGACTTCCAGCCGTCGGGCGACGGGCGCTCGCCGCTGGCCCGCGCCACCGAGTGGGTCAACACCGCCTGCCCCCGCTGCGGCGGCCCGGCCCAGCGCGAGACGGACACGATGGACGGCTTCGCCTGTTCGTCGTGGTACTTCCTGCGCTTCGCCAGCCCGCGCGAGGCGGCCCGCCCCTTCGACCCGGTGGCGGTGCGCGACTGGCTGCCGGTCGATACCTACGTCGGCGGGGCGGAGCACGCGGTCATGCACCTGCTGTACGCCCGTTTCTGGACGAAGGTCATGCGCGACGCGGGACTGATCGACTTCGACGAGCCGTTCAGCCAGCTGCGCAACCAGGGCATGCTGCTGTCGCCCATCGACGGGCAGAAGATGTCGAAGTCGCGCGGCAACGTGGTCACGCCCGACGAGGTCGTGGCCGCCCACGGGACCGACGCGCTGCGGGCCTACGTGCTGTTCCTGGGGCCGTTCGACGCCAACGCCATCTGGGACGACCGGGGCATCATCGGCGTCGATCGCTTCCTGGAGCGCTACTGGCGGCTGGCCGGCGAAGCGGCGCGGCGGCAGGGCGGCGCGTTCGACGAGGGGTTCGAGCGCGAGCGGCACCGTGTCATCCGCCGCGTGACCCGCGACATGGAGAAGTTCCGCTTTAACACGGCCGTGGCCGCGCTGATGGAGTACGTCAACGGCCTGTACGCCGCCCGCGAACGCCCGGTCGCCGGGGCGCAGTGGCGCGAGGCGATCCGCTCGCTGACGCTGCTGCTGGCCCCTATCGCGCCGTTCGTGGCCGAAGAGGTGTGGCGCGAGGTGCTGGGCGAGCGCGACTCGGTTCACCGCGCAACCTGGCCGGCGTGGGATGAGGCGCTGGCGGCCGAGGCGCAGGTCGTCATCGCCGTCCAGGTAAACGGCAAGCTGCGCGATCGGCTGATTGTGGACGCCGACAGCGACGCGGCGGTGCTGCGCGAGGCGGCGCTGGCCAGCGAAAAGGTACGGGCGACAATCGGGGAACGGCCGGTGCGCGACGTGGTAGTCGTGCCGGGCCGCCTGGTAAACGTGGTGACCGAATAGAAGCATCCGCAGATTGCACAGATTACGCAGATTAAAGAAGCTCTTTAATCTGCGTAATCTGCGAAATCTGTGGATGCGCTTCTTAAACTACGGGATGCAGAG
>NZ_JAYRVJ010000757.1:0-2745 GCF_041918635.1 Promineifilum sp. (SeqCode) | reverse complement strand
GGACTCATAAGCCCTAGGTCGATGGTTCAAATCCATCTGGCGCCACCAACAGTAACGCGCCATCGGTAGCCGATGGCGCTTGTGGTGTCCGCTGTAAGAAAAAGAGAAGTGGCGCCGCGCTTCGGGGGGGGAGAAGGAAGGAGGGACAAAATCGCTCGCGGCGCCACTTGCAAGGAGGGAAGTCCGTCAAACATTAGTATGCCGCTACTTCCTTACGAATAGAATTAAGATTCTAAAGTCACCGGAAATTGGTGACTTTTTCTTTTTATTGCGTCTTGTGTCCCAGAAGGGTTAAAGTCCTCGGCTATGGATTCATTACCGGGAGGGTCATCTACCTCGATGCGCGCCGAGGGGGCAGACGCCGAGGCCGATGTTTTTCTTCCGACTATCCTGTTGGCGACCGCCGCCCTTCTCGTCCTGGGTCTGATCCTGCTCGACCGGCTGGGCGGGTGCACCATGCGCTACGTCTGCGGTCTTCTCCTGGCCGATGACGTCGCCCAGACGCGGCTGGACACGGGTTTGCCCGCCCCTCGCCCCGATTTTTATCTGGAACAGACCTTCGTCGCCCGGCGCAACGGCCTGACGGAGATCGGGCTGCTGCTCGTCCGTCATGGCGACCCGCCGCCTGAACGCCAGGCTGTACTCACGCTGGAGTTATGGGACGACGCGGGCCAACGGGTGGCTGCCCAAGCCGTGCCCACGCGCGACGCGCGGCACAACCAGGAGCAACTGCTGCGCTTCGTGCCGCAACGCGCCTCGGCCGGCCGGGTTTACACGCTGCGCCTGCTGGGCGACGATGACAACCAGCTCTCCGCCTGGGGCTACTCCTTCGACGTGTATGAGCCAGGGGCGCTGACGCTGGTGACGACATCCTCTGGTGCTGTCGCGCCGCAGACGACGGCGGCCGATCTGCGCTTCGTCACCCGCTACGCCCTGACCGCGGGCGATGCCGCCGCGGCCGTGGCGCGCCCGCTGGCGCAGGAGGGCGAGCTGCTGCTGGCGGCGCTGCTGTTCCTGCCGCTGCCCGGCTGTCTGCTGTTGCTGCTGGTCCGGCCGCGCGGCTGGGATATAGCCGTCTGGATGGGCGCGGCGCTGGCTCTGGGGGTGGCGGCCTGGCCCGTGATCTGGTTGTGGGTGTCGCTGGCCGGCGGGCGCTGGTCGGGGCCGGTGTTGTGGGCGGCGGCGGCGGTGGGGTGGGTAGTCGTTCTGGCTTGGGCAATCATCGGCCGGCGGCGACGAGCTTTCGCCCCGACCTCTCCGCCGGCGACCCATGCTCGACTTATCCACATCCTGCTGGCCTTACTCCTGATAGCGAGCGTCGCCGCGCGCTTCATCGCTGTCCGCGACCTGGCCTTCCCGCCCTGGGTCGATTCCAGCCGCCATGCGCTGATCACTGCCGTCATGGTCGAGAAGGGGCGCGTCCTCGACGACTATGAGCCGTACCTCCCGGTGGCGCATTTCCCCTATCATTTCGGCTTCCACACCCTGTCGGCCAGCCTCGTCCTGATGACCGGCCGGCCGCTGCCGGGGCTGCTCCTCTACCTGGGCCAACTGCTCAACGGGCTGCTGCCCCTGACAGTCTACGCCGCCGGTTGGATGGTCACGCGGCGGCGGGCGGTCGGGTTGGTGGCGGCGTTCCTGGTGGCGCTGCCCTTCTTCTTCCCCGGCTACTACGCCACGTGGGGCCGTCTGACCCAACTGTCGGCCATGGTGGTCATGCCCGTCTTGCTGGCCCTGACGTGGCGGTTGGAGCGGGGCTGGCCGCGCTATTGGCCGCTGGTCGGTGTGCTGGCCGCCGGGCTGTTTCTCCTGCACTTTCGCGTTTTCCTGTTCTATCTGCCGTTCGCCGCGCTGGCTGCCGCGGCCCATCTCATCCGCTACCGCCGCCTGTGGGCGCTGGCCCAGGCCGGCGGGGTGGCGCTGCTGCTGGTCTTGCCGCGTCTCGTCCGCCTGCTGGTTGAGACCGATCCGCTCCAGACGGTCGGCGACTCATTGCCCGGCTACAACGACTTTCCGATCGGCTACGTGACGGCCGGTTGGGAGCGCGTCTACCTGGCGCTGGCCGCGGTCGCGGTCGGCCTGCTGGTGGTGGGCGTCGCCCGGCGGCGGCGCTGGACGGCTTTCCCGGCGCTGCTGGTGGTCTGGGTCGGCAGCCTATTTGTCTTGCTGGCCGGCGACCGGCTCGGCTTGCCGGAGACGCTGGTGGTTAACCTGAACAGCATGTACATCACCCTCTTCCTGCCGCTGGCGCTGCTGCTGGCCATCGTCGCCGGGCGGGTGTGGCGGGCGATAGATCGCTGGACGCGCGCGCTGGCCGGCCGGCCGGCGATGACGCCCTGGCGGGCGCTGCTGGCCGTGATCACCGGTTGCGCGCTGGGCGCGCTGGCGCTCTTCGGCGCGCGGCAGCAGGTCAACATCCTCAACCGCGAGACCATTCTGGCCCTGCCGGCGGACGTGGCGGCGCTGGCCTGGGTGGACGCCAACCTTCCGGGCGATGCCTATATCGCCGTCAACGCCTGGCAGTGGCTTGGCAACACCTGGGCCGGCAGCGACGGCGGGGCCTGGATCGTGCCTCTGACCGGCCGGGCGGCGACCACGCCGCCAGTCGATCACATTTACAACGCCGATCTGTTCGCACAGGTGCGGGCGTTTAATGAGCGGGGATTCGCGGTGGAGGATTGGGGCGACCCGGCGGCGGCCGACTGGCTGCGCGCCCAGGGGGTCACTCACGTGTTCGTCGGGCAG
>NZ_JAYRVJ010000756.1:0-19722 GCF_041918635.1 Promineifilum sp. (SeqCode) | reverse complement strand
GCTGGCGACCAGCGGCCTGGCCGAACGGACGTACACCATCGTCGGCCAGGGCCTCATCGATCAGGCCCTCTCGCTGCGCTCCGACGAGCGGCGGGCGCTGTTCGAGGAGGCCGCCGGCATCACCCACTACAAGACCCGCCGCGCCGAGGCGCTGCGCCGGCTGGAAGAGACGCAACGCAACCTTCAGCGCGTCCACGATATCCTGGAAGAACTCCGGCCGCGCGTCGCCTCCCTGCGGCGGCAAGCCACGCGCGCCCGCAACTACGAACAGGTCTCGGCCGACCTGCGCGACCTGATGCGCGTCTGGTACGGCTACAAGTGGGAGCAGGCCAAGGCCGACCTGCGCCTGGCGCGAACGGCGGCGGCGGCCTCCGAAGCGGCCTGGTCGAAAGCCCGCGACGCCCTGCTGGCCCACCAGGCGCGCATCGACGAGGTGCAGGGCCGGCTGTCCCGCGCCCAGGCCCAGGCCGCCGAACACCACGCCACCCGCGACCAGTTGCGCCAGCGCATCGAGGCCGACCGCCGCCGCCAGGCCATCTACCGCGAGCGGCGCGGCGCGCTGGAGCGCCAGATCGCCGAGGCGTATGGCGAGCTGCCCCTGCTGGAAGGGCAGTCGGCCACCGCCCGCGCCGTGCTGGAGACGGCCACGGCCGATCTCACCACCGCCCAGAGCGAGCTATCGGCCCAACAAGCGCTGGTGCTGACCTTCCGCGCCGCCTTCGAGCAGCAGCAGGCGCAGATCACCCGCTGGCAGGCCGAGACGACCCGCCTGGAAGCGGAACGCCGCCGCGCCCAGACGGCGCGCGCCCAGGCCGAGGGGCAGTTGGCCCAACTGCGCGAACGGCTGGAAGAGCTATCCGCTCCGCCCGCTCCCGAAGCCGCCCCGGAGGCGGCCGATGAAGAGGCCCTGACCCGGCTGCAAACGATGGCCGCCGCCGCGCGCGACGAGGTCATCCGGCTGCAAGGGGCGCGCCACGACGAGGGCCGGGCGCGAAGCGCCGACGTCGGCCGGCTCAAAGAGTGGCGCCGCGCCGCCCGCGAGACGGAGCAAGAACTGAACCGGTTGCGCAACGAGCTGGCCCGGCAGGAAGAGCGGGTGGCTCAACTCGACCGGCAGCGGGGGCGGGCCGTGCCGCTGGAGCCGGATCGGGTGGTCGGCCAATTGGCCGGCCTCATCCGTATCCCAACTGAACACGAGACGGCCATCGCCGCCGCCCTGGGCGAGCGGCTGGCCGCCTGGCTGGTGAGCGACGCCGGCGCGCTGTGGGACGCCGTCGCCAACGCCCGCGCCCAGAACGTGACGCGGCTGGCGCTGCTGGCCGGCGACGCGCCGGCGCCGGCGCGCGCGGCCCGGCCCGACGCCGCCCGGCCCGACGCCGCCCGGCCCAACGCCGCCAACGAGCCGGGCGTCATCGGCTGGGCCGCCGGCCAGGTGGCCTACGACGCCCCGGCCGCGCCGCTGGTCGACCGGCTGCTCGGCGGCGTCCTGCTGGTGCGGGACGCCGAGACCGCCTGGCGGCTGGCCGCCGGTTGGCCGGCCGGCTACGCGGCGGCGACGCCCGATGGCCTGGTCGTCCACGGCGGCGGGCTGGTCGAACTGCACCCCTCGGCCGAGTCGGGCATCATGGCCCGCGAGGCCCGCTGGCGCGACGAGTCGGCCCGGCTGGATGAACTGCGGGCGGCGCTGGCCGCCCGCGAGCGGACGGCGGCTGAGGCCCAGACGGCCATCGACGCGCTGCAAGAGGGCGTGGACAAGCGGGCCGACGAGGAGCGGCGGCTGAGCCGCCTGGAGGTCGAGGCCGGCCAACGGCTGACCGTCGCCCAACAGCAGAGCGATCGAGTGCGGCAGCGGCGCGAGGAGCAGCGCCGCCGCCAGAGCGAGCGCGCGACGGCCCGCGACCAGGTGGCGGAGCGTATCGCCCAGACCGAAGCCGCCGTCGCCCGGCAGACGGAACTCCTGGCGCAACACGAAGCGGCGCTGGCCGAGGCCCGCGACCGGCTGGCCGCCCTGCCCGTGGGCGAGGCGGAAGAGCAGCAGCGGAGCGCGCGCCAGGCGTTGGGCGCGGCGCAAACCATTTTGGCCGGCCGGCAGGCGGTCGTGGACAGCCGCCGGGCGACGCTCAGCCAGGTCGAAGGGCAACTGGGCCGGCTGCGGCAGCGCCTGACCATCCTGCGCCAGCAGGCGACCGAGCTGGGCGACGAAGAGGACGAGGCCGAGACGATCGTCGCCGAAAAGCAGCTGGCCGAGGTCGAGGCGGCCCTGCTGCCGCTGCTGACCGGCATGGAGACCGACCGGCATCTGTTGAGCCGCCTCCAGTCGGAATCAACCGGGCAGCAGCGCCACACCCATGACCTGGAAACGCAAATGACCCAGGCCCGCATCCGCCTGACGCAACAGGAGAACCAGATCGAGGGCTTGCAGGAGCGCATCCGCGCCGACCTGGGGCTGGTGGCGCTGAGCTATGACGCCGAGCAGACGGGCGCGACGCCGCTGCCCATGCGCGAGGTGGTCGAGCAACTGCCGGCCGTTGACCAACTGCCGCCCGACATCGAGGAGAACATCCACCACTTCCGCGGCCAGTTGCAGCGCATGGGGCCGATCAACCCTGACGCGCCGGCCGAACTGGTCGAGACTGAAGAGCGCTTCACCTTCCTGACTCGCCAGGTGGAAGACCTGCGCGTGACCGACGGCCAGCTGCGGGCGGTCATCGCCGAACTGGACGAGTTGACCTCCAAGGCGTTCGCCAAGACGGTGGAGCAGGTCAACGGCATCTTCGACCAGACGTTCAAGCAGCTCTTCGGCGGCGGCAGCGGCCGGCTGGTCATGACCGACCCCGACGACCCGACCAGCAGCGGCGTGGAGATCATCGCCCGGCTGCCCAACCGGCGCGAGCAGGGGTTGGCCCTGCTGTCGGGCGGCGAGCGCTCGCTGACGGCCGCCGCGCTCATCTTCTCCCTGCTGCGGGTCGCCCCGCCCCCCTTCTGCGTGCTCGACGAGGTCGATGCCGCGCTGGACGAGGCCAACGTCAACCGCTTCCGCGACCTGCTGAGCGAATTGGGCCAGCAGACGCAGTTCATCCTCATCACCCACAACCGCGGAACCGTTCAGGCGGCGCAGACGCTCTACGGCGTCAGCATGCAGCCGGACAGCTCCAGCCAGGTCATCTCGATCAAGCCCGAGGAGTATCTGCGCCGTTGAAGGCTCTGTTCGTGATGTCGCATTTTCGCGAAAAAGCGCGACTGAGCTTATAATGAAAGTGCAGCCCGCATTGGATGTGGGCCGCGCCCAACAGACAAGCATCCACGGGTGACACAAACTTCACAATGTGCTGCAATAATCTGCGTAATCTGTGAAATCTGTGGATTCTTCACATCACGGAGAAACCATGCGTACCCCATTTGTTGCCGGAAACTGGAAAATGAACAAGACGGCCGACGCGGCCGTGGCTTTTGTGCGCGAGATCGCCGCCGAACTGGACGCCATCGCGGGCATTGACGTGGCCGTCTGCCCGCCCTTCATCGCCATCCCCGCCGTAGCCGAGGCCGTGCGCGGGACGAAGATCGGCGTCGGCGCGCAGAACATGTACCACGAGGTCAGCGGCGCCTACACCGGCGAAGTCTCCCCCACCATGCTCCAACCCTACTGCCAGTACGTCATCCTCGGCCACTCCGAGCGCCGCGCCTACTTCGGCGAGACGGACGAGGGGGTCAACAAGAAGATCGTGGCCGCGCTGGCCCACGGCCTGACGCCCATCGTCTGCGTCGGCGAGAGCCTGGCACAGAACGAGGCGGGCGAGACGCAATCCTTCGTCAGCGGCCAGGTGCGCGCTGCCTTTGCCGGGCTGTCGAACGAGCAGGCCGCGGCCTGCGTCATCGCCTACGAACCCATCTGGGCCATCGGCACCGGGCGCTCAGCCACAGCCAGTCAGGCCGGGGACATTATCCGCACCAGCGTGCGCGACGTGCTGGCCGACCTGTTCGGCCGGGAAACGGCTGAGGCCATCCGCATCCAGTACGGCGGCAGCGTCACCGAGGACAACATCGCCGAGTACATGGGCCAGGCCGACATCGACGGCGCGCTCGTCGGCGGCGCGTCGCTCAAGCCGACGTTCATCAAGCTGGTGCGCGCCGCGGCCGGCTAGTAGGGGCAGACCTGCGTGTCTGCCCCAGGGCGCACACGCAGGTGCGCCCCTACGTAAACGGTTTGTGAGGTTATGAACGATCCATTGATGCCGTTCCTGCTGGTGATTGCGGCGCTGGTCATCCTGCTGTTCATGCAGCGCTGGATCCACGCCCACCTGCACGGCGTCAGCCTGCTGCTGGTCGGCCGCCCGGAGTGGGCCATCGCCGTCTACGCCATCGTGCTGTTCCCCGGCGTCCTGCTGCACGAACTCAGCCATTGGCTCTCGGCGACGCTGCTGGGCGTCCGCACCGGCGGCTTCTCGCTCATGCCCCGCCGGCAGCCGGACGGGTCGCTGCAACTCGGCTACGTAGAGTATTACAAGGGGCGTACGCTCGGCCCCCTCCGCGAGAGCCTGATCGGCGGCGCGCCCCTGCTGGCCGGCACGGCGGTCATCCTGCTCATCGGCCACCGCGTTTTCGGCGTCACCAGCCTGGCCGAGGCCATCAGTACGGGCGACGTGCGCATCCTGGGCGACGCCATGACCCAAATCCTGAACGCGCCCGGCGCGCTGGCCTGGCTCTATCTCATCTTCGCCGTCAGCAACGCCATGCTGCCCAGCCGATCCGACCGCCACGCCTGGCCGGCGGCCCTGGTCATCATCTTTGTCCTGCTCGTCGCCGCCGCCTACCTGACCCGCGACGCGGCGGTGGTGGACAGCCTGGCCGGGCCGGTGGCGACGTTCTTCGGCTACCTGGGCACGGCTCTGGCTATCGCCATCGCCGTCGACGTGCTGTGGATGCTGTTCATCGCCCTGGCCGAATGGCTACTGGGCCGCGTGCGCGGCATGAGCGTGGTCTACGGTGGCAATGCCAACGAAGATGGCGCAGCTTAATTGATTATGCAGCCCAGCGTCCGCACCATTCTGGCCACGACCGAGATCTTCGATAACTTCAGCGAGGCCCAGCTGACGCTGGTCGCCGCGCTGTGCACCGCGGCGACCTACAACCGCGGCCACGTCCTGCTCAACGAGAACGAGGCGTCGGACGAGATGTACATCATCGGCCGCGGCGGCGTCGAGGTGCTGGTGAACCCCGGCGCCATTGCCCCTCCCCCAACCTCTCCCCTCCCTGTGGGAGGGGTTGGGGGAGGGGGGCCGGTCATCCTGACCGAGTTGCGGCAGGGGCAAATCGTGGGCGAAGTGGCCCTGGTCGACCAGGGTGTGCGCTCCGCCACCATCCGCGTCAGCCGCGACGACACGCTGCTGCTGCGCCTGCGCCGCGACCAGCTCATGCGCCTGTGCGAAACCTACCCCGTGCTCGGCTACAAGCTCATGCGCAACCTGGCCTCCGAGTTGGCGACGAAGATCCGCAACACCGACTGGCTCGTGCGCCAATACCAGTTGCAGCTACAGGATCAGAGCGGTTAATGAATAGCGTAGACCTCAGCGGTTTGCGGCAAACCGCTGAGGTCTGGCGGAGGGCGAGGTAAACGAATGCGCATCGGCATGGTATCCGCCACCTATGATCCGGCGGTCGTCAATGGCGCGGTGCGCATGGTGGGACTGTACAAGAAACACCTGGAGGCGCTCGGCCACGAGGTCACCATCTTCGCCCTGGGCGACGACCGGGAAGCGGATCGCGCCGAGCGCATCGTCCGCTCGCCCGGCATCCGGCTGGGCGACCACGGCTACTTCTTCAGTATGGGCTACAGCCTGGAGGCGCAGCGACTGCTGGCCGAGATGGACGTCGTCCACTGCCACCACCTCCTCATGAGCGTGGAACTGGCCCACCGCTACGCCCGCTGCCCCGTCGTCTACACCAATCACACCCGCTACGACCTCTACACCGGCGCGTACATCCCCCTGCCCCAACCGGCGGCCGACGCCATCATGCGCCAGGTCTGGCCGGAGTTCACCGACCTGGCCGACACGGTGATCGCCCCCTCGGAGAGCGTTCGCCAACTCATGCTCGACTTTGGCGTGCGCAGCCCCATCGTCGTCATCGAGAACGGCATCGAGTTGGAGCCGTTCCTGCGCCCGCCGCGGCCCCGCACCCCGGCCGACTTCGGGCTGCCGCCGTCGGCGCGGCTGCTGATCTACGTCGGCCGCCTCGCCTCCGAGAAGAACCTGACCGCCCTGCTGCACCAGTTTGCTGGGGCCGCCGCCATGCTGCCCGACCTGCATCTGGCCCTCATCGGCAAGGGGCCGCAGGAAGAGGAGTTGCGCCAGTTGGCCGAGACATTGGGCGTCGCTGCCTGCGTCCACTTCGCCGGCGTCGTCCCCTTCGACGAGGTTAGCGGCTGGCTGGCCGCGGCCGACGCCTTCGTCACCGCCTCCACCAGCGAGGTGCACCCCCTGACCGTCATCGAGGCCATGGCCGCCGGCAAGCCCATCGCCGCGGTCAATTCGCCGGGCATCGTCGATACGGTAGAGCCGGGCGTCACCGGCTTCCTGGCGCGGGACGAAAACGGCCTGGACGCGGCCATCATCGCCCTGCTGGCCGACCCGGCGCGGACGCGCGAGATGGGCGCGGCGGCGCGCGAGGCCAGCCGCCGCTTCGACATCGGGCGCACCGTGGCCCTGACCGTCGAACTCTACGAGGAGTTGCTGGCGACCCGCCCCGACCTGACGCGGGAGCGCGAACACGGCCGCTGGCTGCGCCGCACCGAGAAGTGGTTGGCGCTGCTCGACCAGTTGGCCGGCTTTGTGCGCCCCTCCGAGGACAACTCTACACCATGACCCCGGCCCGCGTTCGTAGTCAGGCGATTCATCGCCGTCCCGCAGACCCTCCCCTAACCCCTCCCGAAGGGCGGGGGATCCGGCTCCCTCGCCCCTTGGGAGAGGGTTGGGGAGAGGGTTCTTCGCTCCTCGCAGACCCTCCCCTAACCCCTCCCAAAGGGCGGGGGATGGAGCGCCCTCCCCTAACCCCTCCCGAGGGGAGGGGAACCAGACCCCCTGGCCCGGTGATTCATCGCCGTTCCTCACTCTCAACCAAGGAGACGCCCCTGTGAGCACCCCACCCGCCTCATCCCCCGGCAGCCGCCAACGCCTCGGCCACTGGGGTGAGAACGTCGCGGCCCTCCACCTGGAGGCCCACGGCTACACCATCCTGGCTCGCAACTGGCGCTGCGGCGCGGGCGAGATCGACCTGGTGGCCCGCGACCAAGAGACGGTCGTCTTCGTAGAGGTGAAGACGAGGCGCGGACGCGATTACGGCGCGCCGGAAGAGGCGCTGACGCCCCGCAAGGCGGAAAAGCTGACACAGTTGGGGCAGCAGTACGTCTATGAGCACGATCTGGGCGACGTGGATTGGCGCATCGACCTTATCGCCGTGGAGCTGGACGACCGCGGGCGGATGCTGCGCTGCGAGCATATCCCTAACGCGGTCTTAGGTTGGTAGAGCGGCAAAAACCTCAGAGGTCTCAGAAGACCTCTGAGGTTTAGGACAGACAAGAATGGCGGTGGACAGTCGAACGATTCTGGTGCTGACCAACGATGCCGGCCTGGGCCACCGGCAAGCGGCGCAGGCCACCGTGGACGCGCTGGAGCAGCGCTACGGCGAATTGTGCCAGACGGTGCTGGTCAACCCGCTTGAAGAGCCGGGCGTGCCCCGCTCGCTGCGCAACGTGCAGTATGACTTCAATCGCGTCGTGCGTCTGGCCCCACCTCTCTATGCCCTGGGCCACGGCCTGGCTAACACCTACCTGCCCACCCGCCTGATGGAACAGATGGAAGTGCGCACGCTGGCTGACCCCATCGATCGCGTCCTGCGCCGCGCCCGGCCGGACGTCGTCGTCACCACCCACCCCATCTTCGTCTACCTGCTCGTCACCCACCGCCGCCGCTGCGGCGAGACGTGGCCCATCGTCGTCCTCGTCACCGACCTGGCCCAGCTGCAACGGCTGTGGTTTCGCCCGGAGGTAGACCTCTACCTTGTGCCCACAGCCGACGCGGCGGCCCTGGCCGTCCAGCGCGGCATCGCCCCGGAGCGCGTCCACGTGACGGGCATCCCGGTCGATCCCCGGCTGGATGCGTTGCGCCGCTCCAAGGCGGAGTTGCGCGCCGAGTTCGGCTGGGACGTGGATCGGCCGGTCGTCCTGGCCGTCGGCAGCCGGCGCGTGCACCGCTTCCACGCCTTTGTGGACGCGCTGAATGAGTCCGGCCTGCCCATCCAGCTGGTTGTGGTGGCCGGCGACGACGAGGAGCTGCTGGCCGAAATGCGGGCCGTCGCGTGGCGCGTGCCGGCCCACGTCTACGGCTACGTCCGCGACTTCCCGACGCGCCTGCAGGCGGCCGACCTGATCGTGACCAAGGCCGGCGGCCTGACTGTGGCCGAGTCGCTGGCGGTTGGGCTGCCCCTGTTCATCATCCAGTGCACGCCCATGCACGAGAAGGGCAACGCCCGCTACGTTGTTGACCAAGGGGCCGGCTTGCGGCTGGAAGACCCGGCCCAACTCGTCGCGGCGCTGCGCCGGGCGCTGGCCGACGATGGGCGGCTGCTGGCCCAGCTGGCCGCCAACGCCCGCGCCGTGGGCCAGCCCCGCGCCGCCTACGCCGCCGCCGAACTCATCTGGGCCCAGGCCGAGCGCGGTATGCTCAGCCCTTCCCTCCTGGCCGACCCGGAACTGCCCGTCACGTGACCGAACGACCGCCTCGCCGCCCGCTGCTCGTCCTCGTCGGCCCGACGGCCGTGGGCAAGACCGCCCTCTCGCTCCACCTGGCCCGGCGCTTCGCGGGGGAGATCATCTCGGCCGATTCGCGCCTCTTCTACCGCGGCCTCGACATCGGCACGGCCAAGCCGACCGCCGCCGAGCGCGCCCTCGTTCCCCACCACCTCATCGACCTGTGCGCCCCGGACGAGACGCTTAGCCTGGGCGAGTACCAACGGCTGGCCTACCGCGCGATTGACGACGTACTGGCCCGCGGCCGGCTGCCTATCCTGGCCGGCGGCACGGGGCAGTACATGATGGCCGTTGTCGAGGGCTGGGGCATTCCGGCGGTCGCGCCCTGGCCGGCGCTGCGGGCCGCGCTGGAGGGGCTGGGCAAGGCGGAGGCGGCGCGCTGGCTGGCCGCGCTCGACCCGGTCGCCGCCGGGCGCATCGACCGGCGCAACGCGCGGCGCGTCGTGCGGGCGCTGGAGGTGACGCTGGCAACCGGCCGGCGCATCTCCGACTTGCAGCGCAAGACGCCGCCGCCCTACGACGTGGCGATGGTCGGCCTGCGGCGCGGGCGCGAGTCGCTCTACGCCCGCATTGACGCCCGTGTGGACGAGATGATGGCCGCCGGACTGCTGGACGAAGTACGGCGGCTGCGCGCAGCCGGCTACGGCCCCGCCCTGCCGTCCATGAGCGGCCTCGGCTACCGGCAACTGCTGGCCCACCTGGACGGCCAGATGAGCCTGGAAGAAGCGATCGAGCGCATCAAGTTCGAGACCCACCGCTTCGCCCGCCAGCAAGCCACCTGGTTCCGCGCCGATGACCCGCGCATCACCTGGCTCGACCTCGACGCGACGCCCGATCCGGCAGGGGAGGTGACGGATTATGTGGCGGGGTGGCTGGGAGAGGCGCAGAGGAGCAGGGGAGCGGAGGAGCAGGGGAGAGAAAGGTCGCCGACCACGGACGACAGACCGCAAACCTCCAACCATCGACCACTGACCTACTGACCTACTGCTCACTGCTTACTGTTTACTGACCACTTCTCCATGCGCCACCTCCTCCACATCAACGGCCTCGACGGCCCCCTGCTCCAGCAGTTCGGTTGCGACTGCGGGCGCTGCCGCGCCCCGGAACGAGCGGCCAACACCTCCGCCTCGCTCATCAGCCTAGACGGCGACGGCCAGGCCGTCCATCACCTGCTCTTCGACGTCGGCCTGGGCGTCATGGACAGCCTGAACGCCAGCCCTTACCTGCGCGGCGCGGCGGCCCGGCTCGACGGCATCGCCCTGACCCATTGGCATCCCGATCACGTCGCCGAGTTGAACCGGCTGTGCGTCTCCCACTACAACAACCGGCGGCGGCGCGGCCAGGACACCGGCCGCGTCCCGCTCCACTGTCGCGCCGGCACGCTGGCCTGGCTGAAGCGGGAACAGGGTTACGTCGTGCGCGTCCACGTCGAGCCGCATGTCTTCGACGAGTGCGAGCCGCCGGGGGCGCGCCTGCGTCCGTTGCCGCTGAGCTTGCCCGGCGTCCAGGTCACGCCGATCAGCGTGTCACACTACACCGCCGACGAGCGCCCCGACGACAGCGCCGAGATGGTCTACTGCTGCGCCGCGTTCGTCATCGAGACGGCGCGAACCAAGGCCGTCCTGCTGTGGGATATGGACAGCGAGAACGAGTGGCTGGTCGCGCCGCAGACGGCCGAGCAGTCGGCCACCGTCGCCTTTCTGGCCGACGCCGACCTGCTGTTCATTGACACTTCCTTCTGGCATCGCCGCGCGCACCGCACGACCCACCCATCGTTCGAGAACGTCTTGCGCTATGCTCGCCCCCTGCGCCCGCGGCGGACGCTGCTGATGCACCTGAGCGGCCACCCCGACGGGCCGGGCAACCCTGGCTACGGCTGGATGAACGCGGCGTGGACGGCCGCCGCCTCAGCCGCCTGGGCCGAGGCGGGGCTGTCCGGCACAGTGGCCGCGCCGGACTTAGGAGAGATGTTTGAGATGTAGTTCTAGCGCAGGGGAGCAGGGGGGCGGGGGCGCAGGGGTGAAAGATGCCCCGGCCGAAGGCTCTTTCTCTCCCGCTCCCCTGCTCCCCCGCTCCCCCGCAAATAAAATAACATGCAGAACTCCCTCTTCACCCACCCAACCTATACCCTGACCTTCCTCCTCGTCTTCGCCGTTTGGGCCATCCCCGACACCTACGAAACGGTTACGCGAAGAGCCAAGGGGGACGCCCTGCGCGTGGCCGACGGCGGCTCGCTGTGGCTGTTTCGCGTCGCGCTGGCGCTGAGCATCCTGACCGCCGGGCTGCTGGCCCACTTCCACCCGGCTGGCGCGCTGCCCGGCCACCGGCCGTGGCTCTTCGCGCTGGGGGCCGGCTGCGTGCTGGCGGGGCTGCTGCTGCGGCGCTGGGCCATTGCTGTGCTAGGCCGCTACTTCACCGTGGACGTGGCCCTCCACCCCGACCAGACGGTAATCGACGCCCCGCCCTACCGGCGCATCCGCCACCCATGCTACAGCGGCAGTATCCTGTCACTGCTGGGCGTGGGACTGATGTTGGGGCACGGGCTGGGGTTGGCGCTCCTCGTCCTGACGCTGGTCGTCACCTTCAGCTACCGGGTGCGGCTGGAGGAGCGGGCGCTGCTGGCGGCGCTCGGCGAACCCTACGCCGACTACATGCGCCACACGAAGCGGTTCATTCCCTTCGTATGGTGAAGAAGAGGAATCATCCGCAGATTTTGCAGATTAGGCAGATTCTAAGAGGTCTACAGAGCCTACGCCGCACACAGGAGTCAATGCTCAACAATTATGTGGCATGCGGATGCGGCTCTATTCTCCCCTGCTCCCCCACTGGCCCGCAAGATAAGCATCCTGCGCCACGCGGTCGCTTGCTATCTGCCCGCCACCCGCTCCGCCAACCGCCGAATCTCTCCCTCGAACGCCGTATTGATGGGGAAGACGAGATTCTGCCGGCGGATGACGGCGGCGCGGGCGGCCAGGTAGGTGTCCAGCAGCCCGCTCACGCCGCGCAGGGTCGCCGCCGCGTCGCCGCTGTAGACAGCCCGCAGCAGCGCGGCGCGGGCCGGCTCTTCCGGCGGCAACGCGGCCAGCAGCGGCGGCAGGGTGAAGTGCAATAGTTGCAGATAGACAGTGAACGGCTTGTCCAGATCGCCGCGGCGCAGCAGGCGCAGCACGTCCCAGTACATCACCCAGAAGCGGTCGTCCAGGTCGGTCAACTCGCCGGGGCTGATATAAGGCTGCGGCGGGGCCAGGCGCGCCGAGGCCGCCGCGAACCCCTCGGCCCAGCGGTCGGTGTCCTTCAGGATGCGCAGTTCGCGGTCGCCGGGGTTGGGCGACAGGCTCTCCCGCGTCTCGAAGCGGTAATCAGCCTTGGTCCCATTGCTGTAGAGGGCCACGTGAAAGTAGGGGCGGACGTGGGCGGCGTCGAACGAGCGGATGGCGACGTAGGGCATAACCGCTTTGGCGAACTCGCGCCGCGCGGCCCAGCCCGCCTCGCGCTCCTCCGGGCTGTCGTAGACGAGCGCAATGTCCACGTCGGAGAAAGCGTCGTCGGCGCGGCGGCCGAAGGAGCCGGACAGGAAGCAGGCCACCACGTGCTCCTCTGCCAGCACGTGCCGCTGCAACCGCCCGATAAATCGCTCTTGCTCAAACATGTCCACTCATCGAAGAAGAATCCACAGATTTCAAAGATTATGTTCACGCAAAGCCCGCAAAGTACGCTAAGAGCGCCAAGAATAACTTATCCCTGCGTTCTTAGCGCACTTTGCGAACTTTGCGTGAGACGCTTCTCTTACGCCACGAAGCAGCCCAGGGCGCGCAGGATCAGGACGACACTCAGCCCCAGGGCAACCCCCGCCAGGACTTGCGCCGGCGTGTGCCGCTGCAGGAAAAGGCGGATGTAGCAGATGAACACCGCCACCGGCAGCAGAACCAGCCCCACGCCCCAGCCGAAGACTAGCGAGGCGATCAACCAGGTAGCCGCCGCGGCCGTGGCATGGATGCTGATCAGCCAGCGCGTGTTGATAAGTCCCAACGCCCCCAGGGTGATGAGGTTCATGATCGCCAGACAGCGCAGCAGTTGCGGCCCGTCCATCAGCGCCAGCAGGGCATAGGCCGCGCCGCCGCTGATGAGGCCGGACAGGTAGGGGATGTGGCGCTCGTTCGTGGCGCTCATGTGCAGCTCGCCGATGCGCCCCGTGCGCAGCAGAAAGAGCACGACGAACATCGGCGACAGGACGGAGAACAGCCCGTAGAGCACCGCCCAGCCCACGCCCGGCCAGAACGGCCGCTCATAGACGCCCAGCGCGAAACCGGTGGCGGCGAACATCGTCGGCGGGCTGATGATGTTGGACAGGTGGCGGGCCAGTCGCACCGATCCGACCCGGTCGGCCTTGTGAGTGTCGCGTGGGACTCTCATGCGGTGGGGAGCAGGGGAGCAGGGGAGTGGGGGAGCGGGGGAGCAAGAAGCGTCATCGCGACGCGCTCTTTCTCCCCTGCCCCCCTGCGCCCCCGCTCCCCTGTGCTTGTATTACGTACCCTCTTCCCAAGAATCCAGATACTTCGCCTGCTCCGGGGTCAGCGTATCGATCTGGATGCCCATCGCATCGAGCTTGATGCGGGCGATCTCCTGATCGACGGACTGCGGGATGGTGTAGACGCGGTTCTCCAGTTCGCCCTTGTGATCGACCAGATACTTGGCGGCCAACGCCTGGCCGGCGAAGCTCATGTCCATCACCGACGCCGGATGCCCCTCGGCCGCGGCCAGATTGATCAGGCGTCCCTCGCCCAACAGGTTCAGGCGGTGGCCGTTGTGCTTCATCGTGAACTGCTCGACGAACGGCCGCACCCGCTTCGGCTCGTCCACCGATAGCTGGCGCAGCGCCGGCTTGTTGATCTCCACGTCGAAGTGGCCGGAGTTCGCCAGCAGCGCGCCGTCCTTCATGACCATGAAGTGGCTCTCGTCCAGCACGTGGATGTCGCCCGTGGCGCTGACGAAGATGTCGCCGATCGGCGCGGCCTCGGCCATGGGCATGACGCGGAAGCCGTCCATCACCGCCTCCAGCGCCTTCAGCGGGTCTATCTCGGTCACGACGACGTTGGCCCCCAGCCCGCGTGCGCGCATGGCGATACCGCGGCTGCACCAGCCGTAGCCGGCGACCACGGTGACCTTGCCCGCCAACAGGTAGTTCGTGGCGCGGATGATGCCGTCCATCGTGGACTGGCCCGTGCCGTACCGATTGTCGAACATGTGCTTGGTCAGCGCGTCGTTGACGGCCATCATCGGGAACTGGAGCGCCCCGTCGCGGGCCATGGCCCGCAGGCGGATGATGCCGGTCGTCGTCTCTTCCGTGCCGCCGTACATGTTGCCGATCAGGTCGCGCCGATCCTTGTGGATGGTGCTGACCAGGTCGGCGCCGTCGTCCATGACGATGTGCGGCTTGTGGTCGAGCGCGGCGTGGATGTGCTTGAAGTACGTCTCGTTGTCCTCGCCCTTGATGGCGTAGACCGGGATCTCGAAATAGCTGACCAGCGCCGCGGCCACGTCGTCTTGCGTGCTCAGCGGGTTACTGGCGCACAGCACGATGTCCGCGCCGCCCTTGTTCAGGCTGACCATCAGGTTGGCCGTCTCGGTCGTCACGTGCATGCAGGCGCTGATGCGCAGGCCGGCGAAGGGTTGATCGGTATCGAACTGCTGTTGAACGCCGCGCAGCACCGGCATTTCCTGTTCGGCCCACTCGATCCGGTGACGGCCGCCGGGAGCCAGGTCGATATTCTTGACGTCGAAGTCCATCTCTAGTTGTATCTCCTTGATGTAAGCGGGGATTTCACTCGCCGCGTACCGTCCTGGGTTCGCGCGACCTAGTGGGCCACGGGGACGGGTATGTTAACGGGATTGGGTTCAATCGGCTGGAGGAGCGCGTCGAGCGCCCCCTCGTCGTCGAAGGTCTCGCGGTAGCGGGCCACGAACTCCTCGCGCGTGAAGGTGTGGTTCTGCGGCCCGAACTGCTCCAGGACGTAGGCCGCGGCCAGCGCGCCCATGCGCCCGGCAATGGGCCAGGGTAGACCGAGTTGCATGCCGCGCATCAGCCCGGCGCGGTAGGCGTCCCCCGCCCCGGTCGGCTCGGCCAGCACGCGCGGCTTCACGGGCGGGATCCACTCTTCCCGGCCGTCGATGACCAGCCGCGAACCGGACGCGCCCATTGTCATGACCAGCCCGCCGGCGCGGCTCAGTATCTCCGCCTCGGTCAGCCCGGTCTTATCCTGGATAAGCCGGTACTCATACTCGTTCATCGACAGCAGCCGACAGCCGTCCAGCCCCTCGCACAACTCCTCGCCGGTGACGCGCAGCGTCTGCTGGCTGGGGTCATAGATGTAGGGCAGGCCGATGGCCTTGCACTCGCGCACGTAGGCGCGCATGGCCCCGGGGTCGTTGGGCGTGATGATGGTCAGGTCGGCGTCGGGCGCATAATCGGCGAAGTGCAGTGTGCCGGCGTGGGCCATCGCCCCGGTGTAGAAGCTGGCGATCTGGTTGTGGTCCTGGTCGGTGTTGACGAAGAACGAGGCGCAGAACTCGCCGTCGATCTCCACCACCGCCGACGTGTCCACCCCGTGGGATTCGAGCCAGAGGCGGTACTCGGCGAAGTCCTGGCCGGCTGTCGCCATGATGGTCGGCCGGTCGCCCAGCAGCGCCAGGGTGTAGGCGATGTTGGGCGCGGTTCCGCCCCGCTGCCGCCGGAGCGAGTCGACCAGAAAGCTCAGGCTGATCTTTTCCAGTTTATCGGCCACAAACGCGTCGGCGAACCGCCCGGGAAACGACATGAGGTAGTCAAACGCGATTGAGCCTGTTACGACGATTTTCATGGATTCGGCTTCTCACTTCTCTGAATGTAAGCTCCCCGTGGCGCAGGCTATCAGCCGGCCTTCAGGCCAGCCGGCCGCCGGCGGGGGCGTGTCGCTGTCTCTATCCGGTTGCTATCGAACAGTGGCGATTCCGGTCATCGTGCGGCCCGCGCAATTCACCAGTATAACTCATTTGCGCCTGGACGCACCCGGAGCACTATACCCCCCGCCGGTTACAATTGATCTTACGTAGGGGCGCACCGGCATGTGCGCCCTGGGGTCACGTGTACGCCCAGGGGCAGACACACAGGTCTGCCCCTACTATCAGCGCGCATCGCCCACAACGTGATTGGCGTTGGTCTCGCCCGGTCGATCCGCTTTCAGCACCGGCGTGATCCCCAACCGGTCGCGCAGCATCGTCAGCAGCGCCCGGAACCCGTCGCGGGCCTTGATCTTCTTGCCCTCGGCATAGGTGCGCGGGTTGTAGCTGATCGGGATTTCGATGATCTCATGCCCGGCCAGCAGAATCTTGTCCGGCAATTCAAAGTCCAGGTTGAAATCGGCCGTCGTCAGGTTCAGCGACTGCACCACATCGGCGCGCACCATCTTGGTCGCCGTGGCTACGTCGGTCAGGTGGCCGCCAAAGAGCAGGTTGGTGACGGCGGTCAAGACGCGCACGCCGAGATAGGCGTGGGCGTATTTGTACTTCACCTCGCCTCCCAGCACGCGCGAGCCGAAGATGGCCGCCGCGCCCGTCTCGTCCGCCTTGCGGCAAAAGCGCGGGTGCTCGGCCGGATCATACTCGGCGTCGGCGTCCTGGATGATCATGTAGTCGCCGGTCATGTTGGCGATGCCCGTGCGGATGGACATACCCTTGCCCATGTTGCGCTCGTGCAGGATGACGTGGATATCAGGCTCGTCGATCTGCTGCAAAATCTCGCGCGTGCCATCGGTGGAGAAGTTGTCCACGACGAGTATCTCGCGCGTCCACCCCGGTCCCAGCTCGACGGCGCGGGTGCGATCGATAATGTCGCGAATGGTCGCCCGCTCGTTGTAGCAGCAGATGATGACGGAAAGCTTCTTCATAACCTTAAAAACCCCACCCATTGCGCGTGGAACAGGTTTCTTAACCTGTTGCCTGCCCCGCGGGTTAAGAAAACCCGCGCTACAACTGCTTAAAAAACCGGTCGAAGACCTCCAACATATAGTCCAGTCGCGGCTGATCTAGCCCGGGAAAGACGCCGACGAAGAAGCCGCCGCGCATAATCTGGTCGGAGATGGGCAGGTCGCCGATGACGCGGTGGTCGATGTGGGCGTAGGCGGGCTGCCGCAAGATGTTGCCGGCAAAGATGAGCCGCGTCTGCACCCGGTTAAGCTCCAAAAAGCGCGTCAACTCATGGCGCATGAACGGCGCTTCCTGGCGCACCAGCAGTGGCAGCGCGAACCACGACGGGTCGGCCTTCGGCTGCCACGTCGGCAGCATCAGATACTCCTGGTACGGTTTCAACCCCTCGTAGAGATAGGCGAAGTTCTCCTTGCGCCGCCGGATGAACTCCGGCAGCTTCTCCAACTGGGCCAGCCCCATCGCCGCCTGGGGGTCGGTCAGCTTCAGGTTGTAGCCGATCTCGGAATAGAAGTAGCGGTGGTCATAGAAGCCGGGGATGCCGGGCACTTCGCGCTCAAAGCGCATGCCGCACTTGCCGTTGACCGGATTGTCGTAGCCGCACCAGCAGTCGCGGCCCCAATCGCGCACGGCGCGGGCGATCTTGGCCAGCCGCGGCCGGTTGGTGTAGGCCGCGCCCCCCTCGCCCATCGTGATGTGATGGGCCGGGTAGAAGCTAAGCGTCGCCATGTCGCCGAACGTGCCCACCATGCGGCCGTCCCAGCGCGAGCCGAGGGCGTCGCACGTGTCCTCGATGAGAAACAGGTCGTGCTTCTTCACGAAGGCCATCACCGCATCCATGTCGGCCGGGTTGCCCAGTGTGTGGGCGAAGAACAGCGCCCGCGTGCGCGACGAGACGGCCTCCTCCAGTTGGCTCACATCCAGGTTGAAGTCGCCCAGACAGCTATCGACGAAAACGGGCGTCAGGCGGTTCTGAATGATGGGATTGACGGTCGTGGGGAAGCTGACGGCCGGGACAATCACCTCGTCGCCGGGGCGCAGGCCGTCCTCCAGTTGGTGGGAGCAGAGCGTGGTCATGGCGACCAGATTGGCCGACGAGCCGGAGTTAACCGGAATGACCTCGCGCACACCGATAAAAGCGCCTAATCGCTTCTCGAACTGCTCGGCATACGGCCCGGCCGTCAACCAGAAATCGAGGACGGCGCTGACCATGCCCTGCATCTCCGTCTCGTCGAAGACGCGCCCGGCGTAGTGTACGGTTGACTTGCCCGGCTCAAACGGCCGGTTGTGGTGCGCTTTTTCGTAGTATTCGGCAACTCGGGCCAGGATCGACTGCCGCAGGTCTTCAATATCACCCATTCTGCGTTTACTCGTTCGCGTTGGGCCAGACAGACAGCGCCAACGGTAGTGGCTGGTGGATGCGCGAGCCGCCCGGGAGGGGTTCCCAACGGTTGTGAGGCTACCCAAAGCCGAAGGCGGATTATAGCACAGCACGGGCCAACTCCAAGCGCCAACGCTAACCGCTAACCGCCCGGCGTCAACTCTGGCGTTGGCGCCTCTGTAGTCTCCGGGGTGGATTCCGCGGTGGGCGGCGCGTCCGTCGGCGCCGCCTCCGTGGGCGGCGAATCCGTCGGCAGCGACGGCGGCGTGGCCGTCGGCGGCGCGTCCGTTGGCGGTACATCCGTCGGCGGGGGGTCTGTCGGCGGCGGATCGGTGGGCGGCGCGTCCGTCGGCGGGATAGCGGTGGGCGGGACGGCGGTCGGTGGCTCCTCCGTCGGCGGGATGGCGGTTGGCGGCAAGGGGGGCGTGGCTGTCGGCCGCGGCGGGCTGATGATCACCGGCGTGGTAGGGGTTGGCAACGGTGGCGGCAGGGTCGGCGGCGTGGCGGGGCGTGGCGGCGGGGTGTCGGCCGGGGGGCGCGTCGCCGTCGGCAGGATGACCAGTGTGGGCACAGCCGTGGCCGTCGGCAGCGGCGTCAGCGAGGGCTGCGGCTGGCCCGTGGGCGCGCCGGGCTGGAAGCCGGGCGGCAGGAAGACCCACTGCCCGGCCGTCAGTTCGAGCGAATCGCGGCAGTTGGCGCGCAGCACCTCATCGACCGTCGTGCCGCGGCTGCGGGCCAGCGCGGCCAGCGTATCGCCCGGCCCCGCCTGATAGCGCACCCACCACTGCGGCGGCCCACACAGCGCCGGCGCCGGCTGGCGCGGGACGAGGATCTGCATGCCCGCCGTCAGTTGCCCGTCGGCCAGACAGTTAGCGCCGGCCAGGTCGCCCTCGGTCGACTGTGTGCCGGCGGCCAGCGAGGCCAGTGTCTCGCCCGGCTGGACGGTGTAGAGCAGCCAGCCCTCCGGCACCTCGCCACAGACGGTGAAAATGGCCCCGCTCTCGCTGACGCCGGTGATGAAGTCGGGCCGCGGGTTCTGCTCGTCAAGGGGCGCGGCCGGAGCCGCAACCGGCGCGCCTGTCGCGCCCGTCGCACCCAACGGGATGATCTGGCCGATGGCGATGGCGGTGGCCTGAATGTTGACGATGGGCAAACCGGCGCGCGACGGCAGCACGCGCGCCTGCAGCGCGTCCAGTTGCGCCAGCACCAGCGCGAAGAACACCGTCGCCATCACGCCGGCGGTCATGATCAGATTATTCTGCCAGTGGCGCTGTTGACGTTCGCGTTCCATCGCTCACCGCTCGTCCGTTACGGTGTCCGGCTCGCCGGCCGATTCCTCGGTGGCCGGCGCGTTCCTGGAGCCGTTCTCCAGCTTCAAGACCGTCCACGGCCGCACTTCGGCCGCCGGCAGGCGCAGCGTGAAGGTCGTGCCCGCGCCGGCCGCGCTCTCCAATAATAAATCGCCGCCGCTGGCCTGGGCTAATTTCTGGACGACGGCCAGGGTGGCGCTATTGTCGCCCAGACCGGGGATAGGCCGGCGGCCCGCCAGATAGTCGCGCGAGTCGAAGACGCGCCCCCG
>NZ_JAYRVJ010000755.1:0-3615 GCF_041918635.1 Promineifilum sp. (SeqCode) | reverse complement strand
GCGACCGGAGGTCGCCGACCGGTCAGGTCTGGAGAGGGGGTTGCGGCCGAGGATGCGGTCGAAGCGCACGTCGTCCTCGTCGCGCAGGGCGAGCAGGTAATCCAGTTCGGCCGGCTCACCGACGAGGATGGCCGGGCGCTCCATCTCCGGCAGCCGGGCGGCCTGCTGGCGCAGCGCCTCGCCGGCGGCCTCGTCGACCGTCAAGGCCCAGACGCCCCCCTCCGGCGCGCGCCGCACCGCCTCCCAGGTCAGCAGGCCGCTGCCGGCGTTCACGTCGAGCAGCAGGTGGTGGCGCTGCACGCCGGCCATCTCGAACAGCCGCTCGCGCAGCCCGGCCAGTTGCCGGCCGCTGCCGGCCACCGCCCGCTGCAACCAGGCGTCCTTGGAGCGGTTGGTCGGGCTGGTGGTCAGCACCTCCAGGTGGGCGGGCGCGGCGCCCGCTTCGGTCTCGACCATAGCCGCCAGTTGCGCCTCGCGCCGGCGGGCCACCTCATCGCGGATGGCCCGCTCATAGCCCAGCTCGCCCGGCTGGTAGAAGACTTTGCCTTGCAGCGCGTCGGGCAAGTACTGCTGGGCCACCCAGTGGTCGCGGTAGGCATGGGGATAGAGGTAGCCCTCGCCGTGGCCGAAGCCCTCCTTGTCGCGGTTGCCGTCCTTCAAGTGGTTGGGCACGTCCGCCTCGCGCTCCTTCTCCACCACGCCCAGCGCGTCGAAGAAGGCAAAGGCGGAGTTCGACTTGGGGGCCGTCGCCAGGTAGATGGCGGCCAGCGCCAGCGGGAAGCGCCCCTCCGGCAGGCCGATGCGCTCGAACGTCTCCCAGCAATTCACAACGACGCCGATTGCCTGGGGGTCGGCCATGCCCACGTCCTCGCCGGCAAAGATCGCCATGCGCCGGAAGATGAAGCGCGGGTCTTCGCCGGCGTAGACCATCTTGGCCATCCAGTAGAGCGCGGCGTCGGTGTCGGAGCCGCGCAGGCTCTTGATAAAGGCGGAGATGGTGTCGAAGTGAACGTCGCCGTCCTTGTCGTAGAGCACGGCGCGGCGCTGGATCGACTCCTCGGCCACGTCCAGGTCGATGGCGACGACGCCGTTCTCGTCCGGCGGCGTCGTCTCCACGGCCAGTTCCAGCGCGTTCAGCACGCCGCGCGCGTCGCCATTGGCTACGTCCACCAGGTGATCCAGCGCCTCCGGCTGCAACTGGACGTTCAGCTTGCCGTAGCCGCGTTCGGGGTCGGCCAACGCCTGCAGGGCCACGGCGCGCAGGTCGTCCTCGGTCAGCGGCCGGAGCTGGAAGATGCGGCTGCGGCTGACCAGCGCCTTGTTGACCTCAAAGTAGGGATTCTCCGTCGTTGCGCCGATGAGGATGATCGTCCCGTTCTCGACGTGGGGCAGCAGCGCATCCTGCTGGGCCTTGTTCCAGCGGTGCACCTCGTCCACAAAGAGCGTGGTGCGCTGGCCGTACAGCTCGCGCCGCTCCTTGGCGACTTCGATGGCTTCGCGGATCTCCTTCACTCCGGCCAGGACGGCGTTGATGGTGATGAAGTGGCTGCGGGTGCTGTTGGCGATGACCATCGCCAGCGTCGTCTTGCCCGTGCCGGGCGGGCCGTAGAAGATAAGCGATGAGAGCTGGTCGGCCTGGATAGCGCGGCGCAGCAGCCGGCCGGGGCCGACGATGTGGCTCTGGCCGATGAACTCATCCAGCGTACGCGGGCGCATCCGCGCCGCCAGCGGGGCTTCGTGCTGGATGCGCTGTTGGGCGGTGTGGGAGAAGAGGTCGGTCATAGCCAGTCGGAGAGTTGAAAGTCCTTGATAAGTGGATTGATGAACCGGACACCCTCCACGATGCGCCCCGTTTGAAAATCCTCACTCAACACCAGTGGAATCTGGTTGAGATGGGCTGTGGCCCAGATTTGAGCGTCGTAGTAAGCTAATTGATGATCGCGAACGCCCCGCCCCGCTTCCAGCACAATAGGTGCTGTCAACGGGAAAACTGAGTAGGCGCTCTGAAAGTGCTCAACCTGTTGGAGCGCCTTGGCCGGAGTCAAAAGCGGCTGTGAACCGCGTGTGGTCACATGGAAGAACTCTGCCAAGCACTGGACGCTGAGATACCCAGCCTGCAACAAATACAGTTCGTTCAGTAAGTCGCCTGCCCTAGTTTGTTTCTGTTTGTCAGATGGGTCGAATAGATAGACCAGCAGATTTGTGTCAATCAAAGCGGGCAACATAGCTATGAACCATCCTTATCCTTTAGCCATCGATCGGCGCGTTCCGCGTATAACTCTTCACGTGTCCACCGCATAGGCTCCCTATCCGCAGGCCAATTTCGGTTCTGTTCTTCTACCGCTTGCATGATTTTCGACCACACGTCATCATCCCGTCGGGGATGCACTAACACAGAACCGCTGATCTCGCGTTCAATAGCCTGCCGGATAATCTCGGCTTCGCTGAGCCCCCGCGTCGCCGAGAGCCGCTTGAGAAGAATATCCTGGCGTCTGGGGATATAGATTTGCTTGCGTACCATCGTTGTTGCCATCGAGCGCACCTCGGTTTATCAGCTCCAGTTTACATGCTATTATACATTAGATTATACACAAAAGAGTGCTATTGGAATGGTATGTTCTGTCAAGTCGTGCTACGCTTGCGCCAGGTCAATCTCTTCAACAAGACTCCTTGCTGACAACCGTTTATAGATACGAGCCATGAAAGTAGCCGAAGCCCTGATCCTGCGCGCCGATCACAAGAAGCGGCTCGAACATCTGAAGCAGCGCCTCCTGCGCGCCGTCAAAGTGCAGGAGGGCGACGCGCCGCCCGAGAATCCGGCGCTGCTGCTGGCCGAGATGGAGCGTGTGGCGCACGAACTGATGTTGCTTATCCAGCGCATCAACCGCACGAACGCGGTCACGTCGCTGGACAACGGGCGGACTATCGCTGACGCCATCGCCGAGCGCGATACCCTGCGACTGCGGCATACGCTGATCAACGCCGCGATTGAAGGGGCGGTTGTCAAGCAGGATCGCTTCACCAAGAGCGAAGTGCGCTTTACGACCACGGTAGATGTCGGCGAGCTCCAGCAGCAGGCCGACGATCTGGCTCAGGCCTATCGCGAACTGGACACGAAGATTCAGGCCGCCAACTGGCTGGTCGAACTAATAGAGTGAGTTGAAGCTGGTAGCCGTTGCAACCGAGGCGAGTACAACCCTCTGAAGGCGGGGTATAGCCTTCACCTGGATGACGCGAGGGGCCGCGTCTGTGGTTCGATCCCACGTTAACTGTGTATGCCCAGTAACGTCACAAGCGTACCGGGTATCGCGTAAAGTTATCACCAACGTACTGATCGGTCGCCGCGGCGAGGGCGGGATAGGGGTTCTTCAACTCTTGACTTTGGCATAGATGGAGGTAAACGTGGCAATCCAAGTGAAGCGGGCGATGATTGACGTGAAGAAGTACAAGTGGGAGGCGGGCGAAGGCGATAGCAAAACCAGCGTCGCCCACGACCGGATCATGTTCAACCGCCGGCAGGGGTATGAGGTGGTGTCGATGCTCCAAAAGGTCGTCAACCACTTCGGCTATGAGACGGAAGAGGACGTGAAGCGGGTCGAAGCGGCCATCCGCGGC
>NZ_JAYRVJ010000754.1:0-3685 GCF_041918635.1 Promineifilum sp. (SeqCode) | reverse complement strand
CCACCGGCTCGACCCGCTCCACGCCGCTCATGCCGCTGATGGTGATGATGCCCCGGTCGGTGAAAGCTTTCTGCATCGCCTCGGTCACGGCCATGTCCTCGATGGGCAGGATGTGGGGGGCCACGTCGAGCAGCGTCACCTGTGAGCCGAAGGTGTTCATCACCGACGCGAACTGGCAGCCGGTGGCCGCCGCGCCGATGACGATGAGCCGGCGCGGCAACTCGCGCAGTTGCCAGACGTCGTGATGGCCGATGGTGTGTTCCGCGCCGGGGAAGGGCAGTTTGCGGGCGTGGCCGCCGGCGCAGATGATGAACTTCTCGGCCGTCAGCCGCTCGCCGTTACCTAGCTCGATGGTCTGCGGATCGACGAAGCGGGTCGGGCCTGCGCCGTCATGGACGGTTACGCCCGAACTCTCCAGGTGTTTGAGCAACTGTTTTTTCTCGTGGACGGCGTAGACCACGTGCTGCGTGCGGGCGATGAGCCGCTCGAAGTCCAGGATCGGGCCTTCGCCCATGAGGCCGTACTGTTCGTGCTGGGCCGATTCGCGCATGAGCCGGGCGGCGTGGGCCAGCACGCGCGTCGGCACGCAGCCGTCGTTCGTGCAGGTTCCCCCCAGCCGGTCACGCTCTACCAGGGCGACGCTGGCGCCCAATTCGCGGGCCCGTAAGGCTGCGGTCACCCCCGCCGGCCCGCCGCCGATTACGATTACGTCGTACATAAACTACCTCACGATGGCAGCCATCACCTGTCATATCGTTTGGCGATGGCCTTATTCAGATGGTTCTAGCGCTCAAGGTGTGATGGTTATGCCAGTGGTGTGTCAGGGCGCATGCTTATTATACAGTACCCAGCAGACCTGACAGGTGTCTGACACTTCCTGGCGACTGGAAATGATTGAGAACAGACCGCCGACGACTGACCGCTACAAGAGCGGTCAATATGCTGCTTTCTATCTAGCTCTGGGCAACTTGATAGACTGTGAAGTATGGACGGTCGATCGCCCGTTGTACAATACTGTCGGCGCGGCCCTGCCCTGGCTCAGGCTGCTAACGTAGCCCATCCTACGTTTGTCGGGGTACAATGCCCCCGTGCGCCCTTCTGCCCGTCTACTGCTGCTCGCCGCCGCGATTCTGACCGTCGTATACCTGATCGGGCTTGCTTTCAACGTCTCCCCCTGGCTGCGCGGGCCGGAGGAGTGGCGCTGGCCCTACGTCATTCCCGGCTCGGTGGGTCGGGCGTGGCTGTCCGCCCTCGTGCTGGCCGGCTACCTGCTGCTCATCGCCGCCCTGACCCGCCGCCCGGAGGGTGATTCCGCCCACCCGCGCCGCCGCACGACCCTGATCCTCCTGGCCGCCGGCCTGATGACGCCGCTGCTCCAAATCGCGCTGCTCTACCTGGATCACGCCGATTTGGGCTTCGCGCAACTCTTCAACCGCACCGTCTCCGAACTCTCCGGCGGCTTCTACAACGTCGGGGTGATGGTTACCGATAACCGCGACTTCCTGGCCCACTTCGTCGAGCGCATGCCGTCCTACCCGGTGCACCCACAGCGCCACCCACCGGGAGTGCCATTGCTCTTCGCCTGGGCGCGCCAGTTGTTTGATCGGCTGCCGGCGCTGGCGGCCGGCTTGAGCGAGCGACTGCGGCCAGCCCAGTGCCACAATCTGGCCTTGATGAACCTGCCCGACAGCGCCATTGCCGCCGCCGTCGTCCAGATGCTCGTGCCGTTGGGGCTGGGGATCATCGTCGCGCCGCTGTACGTGTTTGGCCGCGCGGTCTATGGCCGGTCGGCGGCGCGGCGGGCCGTTCTGCTGTGGCCGTTGTTGCCCAGCGTCGCTCTGTGGGCCACGCGCTGGAACCAATTCTACGCGCTCATTACCCTGCTGGTTTTTCTGCCGTTCGCCTGGGGCTTGACGCGCCGCCGGCTGTGGCCGCTTTTCGTCGCCGGGATGCTGGTGGCTCTGGGAACATTTCTCAGCCTGGGCAACGTCGTCCTGGGCCTGTTCCTGGGATGGTACGCGCTGGTTTGGCTGCTGGATCAGGCGGAGCGCCCGCCTCTCGTGTGGCTACTGGCCGGCGCGGCGCTCTTCGCCGGCGGGTTCGCGCTGTTCTGGCTGGCGCTATGGCTGGGGTATGGCCTGAACCCGGTCGCGCTGTGGCGCACCGCCCTGAGCACCCACCTTGGCCTGGGGCGCAACTACGTCAGCTGGTTGTTTTACCATCTCTACGACTTTCTGGTGTTTCTGGGCATCCCGCTGGCCGTATTCGGGGCGGCCCGCTTCGCGCGCGCCGGCTGGCGCTGGCGCGTCCGGCCGCGCGATGTGCTGGCGCTGTCCTTTGGTATCGGCCTGCTGCTGCTCGACATATCCGGCACGTCGCAGGGCGAGGTCGCGCGGGTCTGGGCCTTCCTGCTGCCGCTGGCGCTCCTGGCCGCCGTGCCGCGGGCTGAACGGAATCGAGCGGCCTTCCTGGGCATCGCCGCCCTGCTCGCCCTCCAGGTCTTCGTCGCCAATCTCTTCCTCCAGCCGGTCAGCACCGGCCTGACCGACCCGCCCGCGCCGCCGCCGGCCGTCCAGCCCACCGCCGGCCCCCTGGCCGTCTGGCAGAACGGCATCATCCTGCACGAGGTGCGTCTGCCCGCTGCCGCCGCGCCCGGGGAGACGGTGACGGTCGAACTCATTTGGGGCGCGGAGCGCTCAATCGGTGTGCCTTATACCGTCTTTGTCCACGTCCTGGACGCCTCCGGCCAACTCGTGGCGCAGACCGACGGCCTGCCGCGCGGCGGCGCGTGGCTGACCACCTGTTGGCAGCCCGGCCATACTTTTGCCGACGCCCACGCCGTATCTCTCCCCGCCGATCTACCGCCTGGTGAGTACACACTCGACGCCGGCCTCTACTGGCTGCCCACCGGCGAACGGGCCTTGCTGCGCGACGGCATGATGGCTGACAGCGTCCGCCTCGGCGCGCTCATGGTGGCTCCATGAACCAAGAGCCTACTCCACCGCGTCGCGCGCGACGTTTGGCCCCGGAATGGTGGGCAGTGCTGCTCGGTGCGCTGTTGGCGGTTGGGTTGGCGCTGGACTGGCCCTGGCTGCGCGGCAACGAGGAGTTCAGTTGGCAGCGCTACGATGTGCCGGGGTTGGCCGGCCGCGTCGGGCCGGTAGTTGCGGCCGTGGCGCTGCTAGGGCTGCTGGGTTACTGGCTGATGCGCGCCACCCGCCCCGACGCCAGCCGCCGGAGCGCGACTTTAATCGCGCTTGCCCTTGTCGTGCTGGGTCTGGGGGCGCGGATCGCCTTTCAATACGTGGAGCATCCCGACCCACTGGTGACGCTATTCTATCGCACCGTCTCCACGCGCAATCTGGGCGCGTTCTATTACGATGGCATCAACGTCACCGACATGCCCGCCTTCCTGCGCGACTTCCCGCAACGGATGCCCGACCTGGTCGGCTTCTCGGCCCGCACCCATCCGCCGGGCATTCCCCTGCTGTTCTGGGCCACAGGGCAACTGCTGGAACAGTTGCCGCCGCTGGCGACGGTGTTAGGCGGCCACTTCCGCGATTACGTGTGCGCCGTACGCGACTCCCCCATCCTGTTCCTGCCCGATCCCCTGCTGGCCGCGTCCGCTCTTCAGGTGGCTATGCCGTTGTGGGGCGCGCTATCGGTCGTGCCTTTCTTCTTTCTG
>NZ_JAYRVJ010000753.1:0-2077 GCF_041918635.1 Promineifilum sp. (SeqCode) | reverse complement strand
TCAGCGCAGCAGATCGCCCGCCAGCAGTTGACCCAGGGGTTGACCGGCGCGGTGATTATCGCCTCCTACGACCCGCAGAACCCCAACAGCGCCGCCACGGGCCAAATGGCGGCTGTCATCGGCCAGCTGCTAACCATGCGCTACAGCCGCGAGCACGAGCTGCAGGCCGATCGGCTGGGCGTGCGCTTCATGGCCCAGGCCGGCTACGATCCGCGCCGGCTGATCGAAGTTATGCAAATCTTGGCCGAAGCCGGCGGTTCGGGGCCGCCGGAATTCTTCAGCACCCACCCCAACCCGGAGAATCGCGTTAGCGCCATTCAGGAGGCCATCCAGGCCGAGTTTCCAAACGGCGTGCCGGAAGGGTTAATTCAGTGATTGACCGGGTCGTTGGTCGCCAGTCGCTAGCTTCCAGATTGATGACCAACGGCCAACGACCATGCACAAGGAGAGTCACATGATCGTCAAATTCATTGATCTGCTGATCCAGACCTTCAAGGATTGGAGCGAGGACAAGGCGTCCCGTCTGGCGGCGGCGCTGGCTTACTACACCGTCTTCTCCATCCCGCCACTGCTAGTGGTGGCTATCGGCATCGCCAGCCTGTTCACCGACCGCGCCACCATTGAGACCCAGGTGGTCAACCAGGCCAGTAGCCTGATGGGCCAGCAGGGCGGCGAGGCCATTCAAACCATCCTGCAATCAGCCGAAGAGCCGGGCGACGGCGAGTTGTTGCCTACGCTGTTCGGCGTGGCCTTGCTCATCTTTGGCGCGTCGGGCGTCTTCACGCAGTTGCAAGATGCGATGAACACTATCTGGGAGGTCAGGCCTGATCCGAAGCGGGGCTTTCTCTCCAAGATCAAAGATCGCTTCTTCTCCTTCTCCATGGTGCTGGTGATCGGCTTCATTCTGCTAGTGTCGCTAATGCTCAGCACTGTCCTGGCTGCGTTTGGCGGCTACGTCGGCGGGTTGGTATCGGACGCGGAGATCCTGTTGTGGATTCTCAACTTTATCATCTCCTTTGGCGTCTATACCCTGCTGTTTGCCCTCATGTTCAAGACCATTCCCGACGTGGAGATGACGTGGCGCGACGTTCTGGTCGGCGCGGCCCTGACCGCGGTGCTCTTCAAGCTGGGCGAATATGCGCTCAGTTTCTACTTCGAGCGAAGCGATCCCACCTCGGCCTTTGGCGCGGCCGGCTCCATTATCCTACTGCTGCTGTGGGTTTACTACTCGGCGCAAATTCTCTTTTTCGGGGCGGAGTTCACTGAGGTCTACACCAAGGAGTATGGTTCCGGGATGCGGCCCCAGCCGGGCGCTATCCCCGTCACTGAAGAAGCGCGCGCCCAGCAGGGTATTCCCCACCGGGAACACGTTGACCAATCGCGCCGGGCGCACAAGGCGGCACAGCGCCATTAGCAATAGACCTCTGAGGTTTGCCGCAAACCTCAGAGGTCTTGAGGGGTAAACCCATGAGAACCTTAATCGCTACCTATTCCAGCGCCGAACCGACTAAGGCGGTTCTGGAGGCCGTGCGCCAGTCCGGTCAGGACGGTAACCGAGTTCTGCTTCTCGGCCGCGACGCCCAGGGTGAACCAGTTGGCCACTCTGGCCTGCAAAAGACGGTCGAGGGGGGCGAGGCGCGTTCGCTGCACGAGATGCGCGATGATAAGCTGCGACGACTGCTGGTCGCGGAGTACGGCGAGGGTCGGGCGGCGGAGATGCTCCAGGCGGCGCGCGACGGCCAGAATGTGATCATCGTCCACGCCGAAAATTACCTGCTGGAGGCAACACGGCAAGCGCTGCAGACCGGCAGCCCGGTCTCGCTGACCGATCAAGAACTCGCTTTCCAGCAGGATAGACACCCCTCGCCTCAACCCGAGACGGTGGATGCTTCGCCCCACACGGCCGATTTCTACTCGTCCCGCGAGCTTGATCCCACCCAACACACCTTCGACCGCGGCGTTGATTTCGACACCCGCCACTCCCTCTTTCACGATCACTACAACCAGACCTATGCCCCCAAGGGCTGGCCGTTCGAGCGGGTGGCCGAGGCGTACCAGTTCGGCGCGGCGATGGGCG
>NZ_JAYRVJ010000752.1:0-9726 GCF_041918635.1 Promineifilum sp. (SeqCode) | reverse complement strand
TGTGGCATGGGATCGAAGACCGCGTGGCTCAGGCCAGCGGCGGCTGGCGCAATCCGCGCTTCTGGGGGCGCGTGGCCGGAGCCTATCGCCAACTCATCCGCGTCCACGCCGCCGCGCCTGACTACGACGTGATGCTGATCGGCTACCCCGGCCAGTTCGACGCCTATCTGGGCCGCCGCCTGGCCCACCGGCGCGGCCGGCCGGTCGCGCTCGATATCCTTATGTCGCTGCACCTGGTGGCCGAGGAGCGCGGGCTGGTGGCCGCCCATCCGCTCACCGGCCGGCTGCTCTACCACCTGGAGCGGGGCGGCCTGCGCCGGCCCGACCTGCTCATCGCCGAGAACGCCGAGTATGGCGGCTACATCGCCGACAAGTACGACCTGCCGCGCGAGCGCTTCCGCTACGTTCCCCACGGCGCGGACGAGACGGTCTTCTACCCCCGCCCGATCCGGCCGCCGGATGACTGTTTTCGCGTGACCTATCACGGGGGCTACCTGCCCTCGCACGGCATGGATGCCGTCCTGGGCGCGGCGGCGCTGTTGCGCGATGAGCCGGTGCGCTTCGACTTCTATGGCAGCGGGCCGGAGAAGGGGCGTATTGTCCAGCAGGCGGCCGCGTGGGGGCTGCCCAACGTCACCTTTCACGGCTTTGTGGATCAGGATGAGTTGCTCGACGGCCTGGCCGCGGCCCACGTCTGTCTGGGCGTCTTTGGCGTCACACGGCAGGCGCACTTCACGGTGCAGAACAAGGTGTGGGAGGGGCTGGCGATGGGCCGGCCGGTCATCAGCGGCGATTCGCCGACCATTCGCGCGGCGCTGGCCGACCGGCAGGAGGTTTACCTGGTCGAGCGCAACAATGCGGCGGCGCTGGCCGCGGGGCTGCGCGAGTTGCGCGACGATCCAGCCCTGCGCGAGCGCATCGCCGCTGCCGGCCACGCCCGCTACCGCGCGGAGCACAGCATTCCGGCGCTGGGCCGGCAGATGAAGGAGGCGCTGTTGGGAATTGTGAATTATGAATTATGAATACGGAGACCGCGTTGCTTTCTAGTTCTTCTTCATAATTCATAATTTCTATTTCTTCTCTTCGCTGCGGCCACGGAATAACAGCCGGATGGGCGTGCCCGTGAACGGATAGGCCTCGCGCAGTTGGTTCTCGATATAGCGCTGGTAGCCGAAGTGCATCATCTCCGGCCGGTTGACAAAGAAGACGAACGTCGGCGGGGCGACGGCGACCTGGGTGGCGTAGTAGAACTTGAGTTGAATGCCCGCCTTCGTCGGCGGCGGGTGGCGGGCCACCAGATCGCGCAGCACGTCGTTCAGCACGCCGGTCGAGAGGCGATGGTGGCGCGCCGCTTGCACCTCCAGCACCGTCGGGAAGATCTTGTTCAGCCGTTGCCCCGTCTCAGCCGACACGAACAGCAGGGGCGCGTAGGGCAGGAACGACAGCTCGCCCCTCACCTTCTTCTCGTACTCCGGCATCGTGAAGGCGTCTTTCTCCACGATGTCCCATTTGTTGATGAGCACGATGACGCCGACGTTCTCGTCAGTCAGCATGCCGCCAATATGGGCGTCCTGCGATGTAACCGCCTCCACGCCGTCGATGAGCAACAGGGCCACGTCCGCCCGGCGCAGCGTCTTCAGCGCCCGCAACACGCTGTACTTCTCGATGCCGACGTCGATCTTGCCCCGCCGCCGGATGCCGGCGGTGTCGATCAGCGTGAACTCCTGCCCATGCCAGCGCAGCTTCTCGTCGATGGCGTCGCGGGTTGTCCCGGCGATGGGGCTGACGATGACCCGCTCTTCGCCGATGAGCTTGTTGAGCAGCGTTGACTTGCCCACGTTGGGCCGCCCCAGGATGGCAATGCGGATGGAGTCGTCCTCTTCCTCTTCCTGAGCGGCCGACGGCGGCAGCGCTTCCACGATAGCATCGAGCAGATCGCCCGTGCCCGCGCCGTGCAGCGAAGAGATGGCGAAGACCTCGCCCAACCCCAGCTCATAGAACTCGTAAGCCGTGTCCCATAGCTTCGACGACTCCAGCTTGTTGGCGGCGACGATGACCGGCTTCTTGGTCTGGCGCAAGATGGCCGCCACCTCGCGGTCGGCGGCGGTGATGCCCGTCTGGCCGTCCACGACCTGGACAATGACGTCGGCGTCGTCCATCGCCACCGCCGCCTGTTGCCGGATGAGCGGCAAAAACTGCTCCGAATCCTCCGACAGCGGGGCCGTATTTCGCCCCTCGGTCACCTCGATGCCGCCGGTATCGATCACGGTGAAACTCATGCCGCCCCACTCCGCGTCGGCGTACAGCCGGTCGCGGGTCGTGCCGGCCACGTCGGACACCACGGCCAACCGCCGGCCGATGATGCGGTTGAACAGTGTCGATTTGCCCACGTTGGGGCGGCCGACCAGGGCTACCAATGCTTTTTGACTCATTCCGGCACATGCCTCCGCGTGCAAATATCGGCCAGCGCCCCATAGGCGATTCTGGTCGTCGAGAGAGAACAGACGGCCGGCAATTGAACCGGCGACGCGCCCAATGGGGTTATCGTAGCCACAGCCACCGTCGTTATGCCTGCGTCCGGCTCCGTTGCTGTGTCCGCCTCCGCTGGGACAACGGTCACCGTGACGGCTGGCGGCTGCACCAAGCGGATCTCGATGCCCCGATCCGGCACGTCTACATCCGGCTCCACCGAGTAGACCCCCGGCTCCAACCCGAACAGGTTCAGCGAGACCCGGATATCGTTCTCGGCCAGCGCATCGAGCGCCGGCAGCGGCCCGAAGAGAATGACCCGCACCTGCGCCGGCTCGAACGTGGCGTCATACGCCTGGCCCAGCCCGCGCAGTGTCGGCACCCGGTTGAAGGTGCTCGTCGTCAGAATCGGCTCGATCTCGATGTTGACCATCACCGTCTGTTCCGGATCCACCGTGATGCCGGCCGGCAGGGCCAAGACCGCCGTCTGCTGGAACGATTGCGTCAGGCCGTTGATGTCGATCGGTTCCGTCTTCACGCTCGCCAACTGGTTCACCTGCGCTGGACGCCCCTCGACCAGCACGCTGGGCGGGACGGCGGTCACGCTGAGCAGGCGGTAGCCGGGCGCGGGTTCGCCTGTCCACTCCACTGTCACCAGCTTGTCGGCAAAACCGGCTGACTCGACAACCGGCACGGTGACGGTGACCTCGGCGGCGCTCAAGTCCAGCCCGGTCACGCTGGCGACGCGGCCGGACTGATCATAGAAGATGGGTTGTGACGACTCGACCAGCGTCTCGGCCGTGCTGTTCAGAAAGACGGTCACCAGGGCGAAATCGAGCTGGCTCACGCGGCTCTCTGGCCCGCTGACCTGGATGGAGGGCGGGTCCAGCAGCGGCTCGTCCTGCTGGTGGCCGCGGGCGGCCGTGCCGCGCAGGTCCAGTTCCACCGGCACTTCGCGCGTCACCTGCTGTTCGAGCTGCACGTCCACCTGCTCCGGCGTGATGAAGGAGATGCGCGCCGCCGGGTTGCGGCCCACCACAACGACGTCGACCGTCGTCAATTGGCCGGAGGGGATGTCGCTCAGGTCGGCTGTGGCCGTGAAATCTTCGGGCGTGACCGCCTGCAGGACGGAGTCCGGCCCCTCGAGGCGGATCTGTACCGTCTGGCGCGCGTCGGTATTGACCAGCGCGGCGTTGGACGGGATGCCGACGAAGCCCAGCGGGACTTCGATGAAACGGGTGCGCGCCGGGTCCTGGGTCTGCGACGCCGACATCCAGATGAAGATGGCCAGCACCAGCGACAACAGGAACGTGCCGACGTTGGTCAGCGCCGCGCGGGCCCGGCTCATGGCTCTCTCCCCCCCATTGACTGGCGCGGCCCGGTCAGAAAGGCGTGGAGGATGGTATCCAGCCGGGCGATGTCCTGACGGCGCAGGATGCGCCCGTTGTGGGCGATGGACACCTGGCCCGTCTCCTCGCTGACGACGACGGCCACGGCGTCGCTGACCTCGCTGATGCCCAGCGCCGCCCGGTGGCGCAGGCCCATTTGTCGATCCGACAGGCTGCTGGTGGACAGCGGCAGGACGCAGGCAGCGGCCACGATCTTGTTCTCGCGCACGATGATCGCGCCGTCGTGGAGCTCGGTGTGCTTGTTGAAGACGGTCAAGAACAATTCCGGCGATGGGTCGGCGTTCATGATGACGCCCGTGTCGATGTACTCCTGCAAGCCTGTATCCTGCTCGAAGACCACCAGCGCGCCGTGGCGGCGCTGCGAGAGGCGCAGGGCGGCATCCTTGAAAGCGATGACCACCGGGTTGACGTCATCCTTGCGGAAGAAGCGCAGGTAGCGCCCGGCCAGGCCCAACTGCTCCAACGCCCGGCGTAGTTCGGGCTGGAAGATGACCGGGATGGCGATGAGCAGCACCGGCAGCATGTTGTCGAGCAGCCAGGAAAAGGCGCGCAAGTCGAAGATGTTGGCGAGGATGAAAATGATCGCGCCCAACACCAACAGGCCGCGCAATACCTGCACGGCCCGCGTGCCGCGAATGAGCATCAGCACGCCGAAGATGATGAGGGTGACGAGCAGGATGTCAACGACATCGACAATGCCGATGAGGGCAAACCGCTCTAAAAGTGTGTCGAAGATATCCAAGAGTGCCCGATCAGGGGTTGAATCAATTGTGCGCCGTGGCGCGGGAAAGCCGGTTGTTCGATGGGCAAGTATACCATAGCCAGGGCGATGGGAAAGCGACGGAACGCGGACGACTGCCCGCCGCTGTCATATGGGCAGGTTTGGCAGGGGCGGGTTTCAAACCCGCCCGTACCACATCCTGCCCTGTGCGGATGGGTTTCAAACCCGTCCCTGCCGTATCCTGCCTGTACGGGCGGGTTTGAAACCCGCCCCTACCGCAGCGCGCGGCGGACGTGCGAAACCCAGTCGGCCAGTTCGCCGGCCAGCAGCCCGGCGTCGCCCCAAAAGTCGGCGGCCAGCTGCCCGGCCGCGCCGTGGAGGTAGCCGCCCAGCACGGCCGCGGTGTATGGCTCCACGCCCTGGGCCAGCAGCCCGACGATGATGCCGCTCAGCACGTCGCCGCTGCCGGCCACGGCCAGGATGGGGTTGGCGAAGGGTAGCAGCGTCGTCCGGCCGTCGGGCGCGGCGATGACGGTGTAGGCGCCCTTCAGCAGGACAACGTGGCCCCACTCGGCGGCGCAGCTGCGGGCCAGCGCCACGCGATTCTCGTCGCGTACCGCGGCCAGCGAGCGGCCGACCAGCCGCGCCATCTCGCCCGGATGGGGCGTCAGGATGGTCTGGGGCGGCAGCCGCTCCGGCCATTCCGGCATCTCGGCCAGCAGGTTCAGCCCGTCGGCGTCCACGAGTAGCGGCGGCGCGGGGCCGTCGGTCGGGGCGCGCAGCCCATCGAGCAGGGCATTCATGAACGAGCCGGCCTCGCCCAGCCCCGGCCCGACCAGCAGCGCCCCATAAGATTTCAGCGACGACAGCAACAGATTGGCCGTGGAGACACCAAGCGTGTCCGTATCGGTGATGGCGGGGTAGGTGGCTTCGGGGAACTGCCCGGCCAGCGCCGGCCGCAAGCGCTGCGGCACGGCCAGCGTGACCAGCCCCGCGCCGGCGCGGAAAGCGCCGCGCGCGGCCAGCGCCGGCGCGCCCCAATAGCGAATGGAGCCGGCGGCGATGAGCGCCGTGCCGAAGGTGCCCTTGTGGCCGTCGGGCGGGCGGCGCGGCAGCAGGTCGCGGGCCAGGTCAGCCGTCGCCACCTCCAGCGTCACCCCGGCCACGGCCGGCAGTTGCGGATCGATGGCGATATCGGCCACCACCAGTTCGCCGCAGGCGGTCGCGCCGGGAAACAGGAAGTGGCCGCGCTTAGGCCCGGCAAAGGTGACGGTCAGATCGGCCGGCACGGCCAGCGGGTCGAGCGCGCCAGTGTCGCAGTTCAGGCCGCTGGGGCAGTCAATGGCGACGACGACGGGCGCGACGGGGCGCTCATCCCACACCGGGCGCTCCTCGGCCGCGGCCGGCGGGGCAGTCAGGCTGAGCAGGGGCGACCGGCCGGGCGCGGCAGCCGCCCGCCGCTCGGCGATGCCCGCCTTGATCTGCTCCATGAACGCGGCCAGCGGCCCCTCGATGGGGCGTGAGCCGCCTGTGCCCAGCAGGCCATCGACGATGATGTCGGTGATGCGCAGCCGGTGGCGCAAGACGCGGAAGCGGTGGTCGTGGTCGGCCAGCAGCACGTCAAGCTCCATCTCCTCGACGCGGGCCAGGTTGTCATCCTGGGCGGCGTCGCGCGGCTTGAAGAGGTAGAAGGCCACGACCGCCCCGGCCTCGGCCAGATAGCGCCCGGCCACCAGCCCATCGCCGCCGTTGTTGCCCGGCCCGACGAGGACGAGCACTTGCCGGTCGGCCACATCGTGCCGCGCCTGGATGGCTTCGGCCACGCGCTGCCCGGCCGTCTCCATCATCTGGGCGTAGGAGTGGCCCGCGGCGTCGGCCGCCTTTTCCGCGGCCACCATCTCGGCGACTGAGAACACTTTTATGGTCATAGGCGTGGCGCCCTGGGGCGCGCCCTGGTGGGTATCGGGGAGCGCGCCATCAGGCGTGTGCCCCCGGCAGGGCTCGAACCTGCAACATTCGGCTTAGAAGGCCGACGCTCTGTCCAATTGAGCTACGGGGGCCGGACTTTGCCGTCAATTCTATGAAGAGCAGGGGGCGGCGTCAAACGGAGATTGGGAGCCAGGGGTTAGGGACTGGGGGCTAGGGGCTAGGGAAGAGTGCGCTTCCCTAGCCCCTAGCCCCTAGCCCCTATCTTAGGGCAGGAAGCGCCAGGTGTTGAGGATCTGCGTGAACAGTTCTTCCATCTGTGCGTACACTTCGCTTTGCGACGGATCGGCCGGGACGAACGTCAGCCGGTATAGCCGGTCGTTGTGGGCAACCAGCAACACGCGGCCAAGGTCCTGGCCGGGCACACCGTCCAGCCGGTCGGCCGGCGCATAGCCCAGCATGTCGCCGAACGTGCGCTGAATCTCCATGTCCGGGAACGAGGCGATCAGCGCGTCGGCCGCCTGCGTGGCCGTCATGCCGCCCGCCTCGCTGACTTCGATCATCAGCTTGGGATGCTCCACGTCCATCATCGAGCCGAAGAACAGGTTGGCATTCGTCTCGCTCGGCTGCTCAAAGGTGAAGTCGGCCGGGGCCAGGAAGCAGACGCCGAGCGCCTCGTTCATGATCTGCTGCTCATCGGCTTTGGGCTGGACGCACTCATCCTCGGCCGTCGCGGTCGCGCTGACCGGGATGAAGGTGAACGAGCCCAGGATGCCATGGGCGAAGGCGTCCAGCGTCTCCGGCGCGGCCGGGTCGAGCGGCATGAAGTAGATGTGGTACAGCCGGTCTTCGTAGGCGAAGATCACTTGCCGGTTGATGTCCTGGCCGGGCACGTCGTCGAGCACCACCGCCGGCTGGTCGGCCACGATCGCCTCGGAGCGGGCGATCTCGAACCCCTCGAAGCCGGCCACGATCTCATCGGCGAACGTCGCGGCCGTCCGCCCCTCGGCGGGCATCACCTTGATGTTGGCCCGCGGGTCGGTGGCGTTCAACAGGCCGCCAATGACCAGGTTCACCTCGTCGGGATTGGGCCGCTCCACCTTGTGCGTTGTCGGGTAGAGCAGGCAGTAGCCATGCTGCGGGTTGCGTAGAACGTAAGTGTCCTCGGTCGCCGTAGGGCAGTCGGCGCCGGCCGGAGCGGTGGTGGGTGTCATCTCGGCCGGTGCAGCCGGTTCATCCGTCGCCGGCTCAGCCGCCTCGGTCATGGCCGGAGCGTCCTCGACGGTCGCCGTGGCCGTGTCTTCGGCCGACGGCTCGCCGCCCGGTTGCGGGCTACAGGCAGCCAGCGTCAACAGCAGCATCAGGACTGAGCCAACTAAAAACAGATTCAATCGCTTCATACGGTCTTGTCTCTCCTAAAGACGAATAAATCGCTCGACCCACCGGTAACAGAGATACGACAAGACGATGTCGGACAGCAAGGGTCGAATCGGTCGCTATTCTAGCGCTTCCTTCCCCCTCAAGTAGTGACCTAATTAACCATCTGTGAGCTTCATTTTTGACTGCCGCTCATTTGCGTTATGCTAAACGGATGCGCGCGACCGGAGAGGATTAACCTTCCATGACCCCAAAATGCCACCAATTTATTCTCCTGGCTGGAAGCGTGCTATACTCCGCGCGTGTTGCTCACTCCCGAATCTCCCTGAGGTAAAGAATATGGCTGATATCCAGGCGATAGCCAACCGGATTGTGGAAAACGTCGAACGCGTCATCATCGGCAAGCGGCAGTCGGTCCAACTGACGGTGCTGGGCCTGCTGTGTCAGGGCCACATCCTCATCGAGGACGTGCCCGGCGTGGGCAAGACGGTGCTGGCCAAGTCGATGGCCCGCTCGGTGGGTTGCAAGTTCCAGCGCATCCAGTTCACCCCCGACATGCTGCCTAGCGACGTGACCGGCGTCTCGGTCTTCAACCAGAAGACGCGCGAGTTCGAGTTTCGCCCCGGCCCCATCCACGCCCAGATCGTCCTGGTGGACGAGATCAACCGCGCCACGCCCAAGACGCAATCGGCGCTGCTGGAGGCGATGGAGGAGCGGCAGGTGACGGTGGACGGCATTACCCACCCGCTGGAAACGCCGTTCATGGTGCTGGCGACGCAGAACCCCATCGAGTACGAGGGCACCTTCCCGCTGCCAGAGGCGCAACTCGACCGCTTCATGTTGCGCATCCGGCTGGGCTACCCCGGCAAGGAGGAGGAGATCGAGCTACTCGGCCGCCAGCAGCACACCCACCCCCTCAACACCCTGGAGCAGGTCGCCGGTGTGGAGGAGTTGCGCGCGGCGCAAGAGGCGGTCAAGGACATCTACGTCGATCCACTGGTGAAGGAGTACATTGTCAACATCGTGCGGCAGACGCGGGAGCATCCCGACGTCTATCTAGGTTCCAGTTCGCGTGGGGCGCTGGCCATCTACCGGCTGGGGCAGGCGCGGGCGGCGCTGTTGGGCCGCGACTACGTGCTGCCCGACGACGTGAAGGCGCTGGCCGGCCCGGCGCTGGGCCATCGCATCATCGTCGGCCCGGCGGCGCGCATCAAGGACATCGAGCCGGAGCAGATCGTCCACGATCTGATGGAAACCATGGCTGTGCCGGGCGCGCAGGTCGGCCGCCAGCGGGCGCGCGCCTGATATGGCCGCCTTCCTGGGACAACGGCGCACGGTCGTCTTCCTGTTGGCCCTGGTGGCCTTCGTCGCGGGTCTGGTCACCGGCCGCGACCTCTTATTCACGCTCGCCTATCTCATGGGCGTGCTGCTCATCCTGTCGTTCATCTGGGCCTGGATCAATCTGAACGGCGTCCACCTGTCGCGCGTGACGCGGGTGCGACGCACCCAGGTGGGCAAGCCGCTGGAGGAGCGCTTCACCGTCCGCAACACGACGATCATCCCCAAGCTGTGGCTGGAGGTGCGCGACTTCTCCGACCTGCCTTTCCACTACTCCAGCCACGTCGTCAATGGCCTGGGGCCGCGCCAGAGCTATAGCTGGCGGGTGACGACCATCTGCCAGCAGCGCGGCCGCTACCAGTTAGGCCCCGTCCGGCTGCGCACCAGCGACCCGTTCGGCCTCTTTCCGCTGGAGCGCGACCTGACGCCGACGAGCAACGTCGTCGTCTTCCCCATGACCTTCGACATCCACCAGTTCGCGCTGCC
>NZ_JAYRVJ010000751.1:0-2015 GCF_041918635.1 Promineifilum sp. (SeqCode) | reverse complement strand
GCGCACCAGCTGGAGACCAACGTGCATGGAGGAACCGCGCTTGTCGCGGGCGGCGGCCGAGGGGGAGTCTTTCATGGCGATAGCCTCGGCGGCGTGGCGCACCTCGATGGGCAGGCCGGCCGCGTCCTGCGCCGCCAATTCAGCTTTCACGCGCTGCTCGTCGCCGACCAGGATGATCGTGTCGCCGAACTTGCGCGCGGCCATCACCGCCCCGGCCACGTCCGGCCCGGGGTGGTCGTCGCTCCCCATTGCATCTACAACAATACGCATGCAGCCTCCGCTCGACGGGCAATTAACGGGTGATTCTATCACAACCAACTATGCAGGGCAGAAGAATCTCACGCAAAGATCGCGAAGGAAGCAAAGAACGCATAGAAAGGGTTTTTTTGCGTTCTTCGCTTCTTTGCGCCCTTTGCGTGAGCTCTTACGCCAAGCGGTCGTCGGGTTGGAGGGTTTTGGTCGAGGCCCAGTCGGAGATGACCGGGTCGCCGCGGAAGCGGGCCGTCTCGCTGGGGCGAATGGGCTGGCCGTAGCGCGCGGCGTAGACCTTGATGAACTCCGCGCCTAAGAGCAGGATGATGGCCGAGTAGTAGACCCAGACGAGCAAGCCGATGAGCGAGCTGGCCGCGCCGTAGACAGCGCTATTGCCGCCGGGGGTCAAGAATTGGAACAGGACATAGCGCCCCAACAGGAAGAGCAGCGTTGCCAGCAGCGCGCCCAGGGCTATATCGCGCCAGCGCGTGCGCGCGTCGGGCAGCACCTTGTAGATGAGCGCGAACGTGAGGAAGGTCAGGCCGGGGATGATGACCCAGTTGATGGAGGGCACGAGCGCCGCCGCCTCCGGATACAGCACTTCCAGCCGCGCCTGCACGATACCCACTATCGCCTCCAGCAGCACGACCACGCTCAGCATCAGTCCCAGCACGAAGATCATCAGGAAGGGGATGGCCCGCGAACGAGCCAGGAGCAGCACCTCGCGGGCGTTCTCCGGGCGGTCGGCCATGATGCCCCACAGGATGTTGAGGGCCGTCTTGAGCTGGTTGAAGATGCCCGACGCGCCCAGCAACAGGCCGACGACGCTGATGACCGTAAGCGCGCCGCCGGCGGTCTGGTCGTTGATCGCGCCGACGATACCCTCCAGAAAGCCACTCAGTTGGGCGCCAACGAGGTATTGGAGTTGCAAGATGATCTGATCGCTGGCCGCCGACCGGCCGATGAAGAACCCGGACACGGCGATGACGAGGATGAGCAGCGGGGCCAGGGCGAAGATGGTGTAATAGGCCAGCCCGGCGGCGTAGATCGTCGCCTGGTCGCGCAGGAAGGCGGCGACCGAGTCCTTGATTAGCAGGAAGACGGCGTGTAAGAGTCTCATGATCCTCGCTCTAACCGGCAGCGGCCAAGGCCTGATCCAGGTCGTCGATCAGGTCGGCAGCGTGCTCGATGCCCACCGACAGGCGAATCAACCCGGCCTCGACGGCGAAACCGGCGGCCAGCGCCTCCGGCCCGCCGACCGAGGCGTGGGTCATGGCCGCCGGCAGTTCGATGAGCGACTCGACGCCGCCCAGCGACTCGGCCAATGTGAAGAGGCGGGTGTTCAGGGCCACGGCGCGCGCCGCCGCCTCGCCGCCGCGCAAGGTGAACGACACCATTCCGCCCGGCCCGGCCATCTGCCGGCAGGCCAGATCGTACTGGGGATGGTTGGGCAGGCCGGGGTAGATGACGCGCTCAACGGCGGCGTGCCCTTCCAGGAAGTGGGCCACGGCCGTCGCGTTGTCGCAGTGGGCGCGCATGCGCAGCCCCAGTGTCTTGATGCCGCGCAGCGTCAGGAAGCAGTCGAACGGGCCGGGAACCGCCCCGGCGGCGTTCTGCAGGAACTTCAGCCGCTCGTAGGCCGCCTCGTTGTCGGTGACGATCGCGCCGCCGACCACGTCGGAGTGGCCGCCAAGGTACTTGGTCGTGCTGTGGACGGCGAAGTCCGCGCCCAACGCCAGCGGGCGCTGCAGGGCGGGCGAGGC
>NZ_JAYRVJ010000750.1:0-3097 GCF_041918635.1 Promineifilum sp. (SeqCode) | reverse complement strand
GGGCCATACGCAGCCGGTAGGGCACGCGGTCGATGGCGATGACCCGCCCCGCGCCCATCAGCCAGGCGCTCTTCATGGCGAACAGGCCCACCGCGCCCGCGCCCCAGACGGCCACCGTCTGGCCGGGCTGGATGTTGGCGTAGTCGGCGCCCTGGTAGCCGGTGGGGGCGGCGTCGGAAATGAACAGGAGTTGTTCATCGGTGAATCCCTCAGGCGCTTTGAACGAGGCCACGTCGCCGTAGGGCACGCGCATGTATTCGGCGAAGCAGCCGGCATACCCGCCGAAGCCGTGGGAGTAGCCGAAGAAGCCGGCCGGCGACTGGTTGTACATCTTCTCCAGCACCCAGGCGTTGGGGTTGGAATTGTCGCACCAGGAGGTGTTGCCCTGGGCGCAATAGGTGCAGTGGCCGCAGGCTACCGGCGAGGGGACGATCACCCGGTCGCCCCGCTTGACATTGCGGACTTCCTTGCCCACGTCAACGACCTCGCCCATGAACTCGTGGCCGATGATGTCCCCCTCGCGCATGGACGGGATCATACCGTCGTACAGGTGCAGGTCGGAGCCGCACACCGAAGAGGACGTAACCCGCAAGATAATGTCGCGGGGACTGGTCATAATCGGATCGGGCACTCGCTCCGTTCGCACGTCGTGAATGCCGTACCAGCAAACTGCTTTCATAGAAGTAGCTCCTTCATCTCCAAATCGCGCTCCCCTCCTCTCTTTTTACTGCTTACTGCCTACTTGCACACATCACCCCGGCGGCAACGCCCCCGCCGCCTGCGCCTCGCGCTGCTCGCCACGCAATTCGGCGCGCTGTGCCGCTACCTCTTTCAGGCGGCCGGAGGACTGGGCGAAGATGGTCGGCGTCTCGCCCGCCTCCATGATCTGCTTGAAGCGGCGCAGATCGTCGCGCACCTGCTGCCACGGCTGCTCGCCGAAGAGGCGGGCCACGGCGACAGAAGCCGAGCCGAGCGGCGGCTGATACTCCAGCCGCACGTCAACCTCTGTGCCCGAGCCGTCGAGCGCGTCGCGGAACTCCACCCGGCCGGCGTTCTCTATCGCCGCGCCAGGCAGCGAACGCCACTCAATCCACTCGTTCTCGCGCTCATCAACGATCTCGGCGTCCCACTCCACCGTCTGGCCCAGCGGGGCGCGCGTCACCCAATGGCTGCGGCCGTCGCTCCGCACTTGCACCGCCTGCAAGTGCTCCATGAAGCGCGGCAGGTTCTCGAAGTTGCGCCAGAAGGCGAAGACCTCCGCACGGGGCCGGTTAATGGTGACCGCGCGGCGGACAAACAGGTGGTTACTGTCGCCGGGCGCGCGCCGGATGTTGAGCATCTCATAGACCGGGTCTTTGCCGCTCAGACCGCGGTAGAGCAGGTAGCCGCCGCCCGCGGCCAGCGGCAGTTTGGTCGCGCTCGGCCGCGTCAGGGCAAAAAAAAGCGCCAGGCCGCCACCCACCAGCGACGCCCAGCGCTCTGAATTGCTGACATTCATTTTCATTTGTCGATATTCACTCATCTTCCCTTCCTCGCGCAGCCGATTGCCCGCTGCGCCGCCTTATTAGCATCTGGGTTAGTATAAGGAGTGGGATGTGACTCCACAACGCCCGAAGCGACTGACAACCGTAGTCGTTTTGACCCTGATTGGATACGGGCGGAATCGTCCGGCGCGACGCGATCTGGGTGATTCGGACGGGAATGGGGTGGCCCAATAAAAAACACCCCACCAGGGTGGAGTGTATCTTTTGGCGGAGAGGGTGGGATTCGAACCCACGGTGACCTCACGGCCACAACGCTTTTCGAGAGCGCCCCGATCAACCGCTCCGGCACCTCTCCGAATCGGTATACAGTATACAGTATTCAGTGATCAGTTGCCAGCGATCAATTTTGATTGCGTAGAAGGCGAAAAAACTGTTGTAACAGCTCCCCCGCCTCCGCGGCCAGCACGCCACGGGTCACATCGACCCGGTGATTGAAGGCGGGTTGGCCCAGCACGTCGATGATCGTGCCATCCGCGCCGAAGCGGGTATCCTGCGCGCTGTACACCAGTCGCGAGAGCCGGGCCTGGATCATCGCTCCGGCGCACATGGGGCAGGGTTCCAGCGTGCAGTAGAGCGTCACGCCGATGAGCCGCCAGCTCTTCAGCCGGGCGGCCGCGCCGCGCAGGGCGATCATCTCGGCGTGGGCCGTCGGGTCCTGGTCGGACTCCTTGCGGTTGAAACCGGTGGCGATAACCTCGCCCTCCAGCACGGCCACCGCGCCCACCGGCACTTCGCCCAAACGTATCGCCTCGGCTGCCTGTTCCAGCGCCAGCCGCATCCAGAATTCGTCGTTCGTCGTCATCATGTCAGGCTGGATCGTAACAGAAATCGAGACCGGGTGACACCCATTCCCACGGACATTGCCGGAAGGAAGACAGGCGCATGTTGTTCTACTTAACACACTGGCTGACGATTTATGGTAAAATTGGAACGGTTGGTCATCTCCGCATCCCCGACGCTGTTCTCCATCAGACCAACTTTGACAAGTATGAGGGAGTTCGTGGAACCGCTGTCCAAACCTTAGCGTCTCTATAGAAGACCCTATTTCTACGTTGGTGAGGGTAATGCCTGCTTTGACGCGCCCGACGCTCCCTCGCTAACTCACTTCTCCGTTCCCGGAGGGAACTTTATGTTTACTCGCAAGTCTGTCAAGATTATTGTCCTGCTCTTGGCGCTGCTGCTCGTGGTCGCGGCCTGCCGCCGCGGCCAGCAAGCCGAAGTGCCGACGCCGGCCGCGACCGCCGCGACCGAGGGGTTGGAAGGTGGCGGCGAAACGGAGGCAACCGAGCCGGCCGCCACCGCCGAGACCGAGGCGGAGCCTACGGCCGCGCCCATCGTGGTTCAACCCGTCCCGCCCGAGGCCATCGACTGGCCGCCGCAAGTCATCACCAGCGATCCGCTGCCTGGCGGCGAGGTCGCGGCCAACGCGCCCATCACGGTGCGCTTCGACCAGCCGATGGATCAGGCTTCCGTCGAGGCCGCGTTCAGCATCGAACCGGCCGTCACCGGGGAACTGACCTGGCCGGAGCCGGAGACAGCCGTCTTCACCCCGG
>NZ_JAYRVJ010000749.1:0-2445 GCF_041918635.1 Promineifilum sp. (SeqCode) | reverse complement strand
CAACCCATGCCGACCGTCCCCACTGACCACCACGCCTTCTTCCAGGGCAAGCGCGTCCTGGTCACCGGCGGGCTGGGCTTCATCGGTTCCAACCTGGCCCACCGGCTGCTGACGCTGGGCGCGGACGTGTTGCTGCTGGATTCGCTCATCCCGGAGTACGGCGGCAACGTCTACAACATCCACGGCATCGAAGACCAACTGCGGGTCAACATCGCCGACATGCGCGACGAGCACGGCCTGCGCTACCTGGTGCGCGAGCAGGACCTCATCTTCAACCTGGCTGGTCAGGTCAGCCATACCGATAGCATGGCCGACCCCTACACCGATCTGGAGATCAACGCCCGCAGCCAGCTCTCCCTGCTGGAAGCGTGCCGCCACGGTAACCCGGCGGCCAAGGTCGTTTTCGCCAGCACGCGGCAGATCTACGGCCGCCCCGAATACCTGCCGGTCGATGAGCGCCATCCGCTGCACCCGACCGACGTGAACGGCATTAACAAGCTGGCCGGCGAGTGGTATCACATGGTCTACCACAGCGTCTACGGGCTGCGTACCGTCTCGCTGCGGCTGACCAACACCTATGGCCCGCGCATGCGCGTCCGTGACGCCCGCCAGACGTTCATCGGCTGGTGGTTCCGCCAACTGCTGGAGGGCCAGACGCTGACCATCTTTGGCGATGGCCTCCAGGTGCGCGACTTCAACTACATCGATGACGTGCTGGAAGCGCTGCTCATGGTGGCCGCCCACGACGTGGCCGACGGCCAGATCTACAACCTGGGCAGCGACGATCCGATCAACTTGTTGAACCTGGCCCGGCTGCTGATCGAGGTCAACGGCGACGGGCGCTTTGAGTTGGCTCCCTTTCCCGCCGACCGCAAGCGCATCGACATCGGCGACTTCTACGGCGACTACCGCCGGATTCGCAGCAAGCTCGGCTGGCGTCCACTGGTTGGCCTGCGCGATGGATTGACGCGGACGATGGACTACTTCCGCGCCAACCTGGAGCATTACGTCTAATGGACGGGCGAGTCGCTCTGGTGACCGGCGCGAACCGGGGCATTGGGCTGGAAGTATGCCGCCAGTTAGCCGACCTGGGCCTGCGTGTCATCCTGACCGCCCGCGACCCGGCGCAAGGGGAAGCCGCCGCGCGGCAGTTGCAGCGAGACGGCAGTGATGTTGCCTTCTGGCCGCTCGACGTGACCGATCCGGCGACCGTGGCTGCGGCGCAGGCGTTCGTCGAGGAGCGCTACAGCCGCCTCGACGTGTTGGTGAACAACGCCGCCATCTACCCCGACGGGGACCGTAGCGTCTTTGACGTGCCGCTGGAGACGATGGAGGAGACGCTGCGCGTCAACTTCTACGGCCCGCTGCTGCTCTGCCGCGCCTTCGCGCCGAGCATGCGCCGGCGGCGTTACGGCCGGATCGTCAACGTGTCGTCCAACGCCGGCCAGTTGAGCACGATGGGCGCGGGTACGCCGGCCTACGCCATCTCCAAGGCTGCGCTCAACGCTCTCACGCGCATCGTCGCCGCCGAGGTGGGCGGCCACGTCAAGGTCAACGCCGTCTGCCCCGGCTGGGTGCGGACGGAAATGGGCGGGCCTGGCGCGCCGCGCAGTGTGGCCGAGGGGGCCGACACCATCGTCTGGCTGGCGATGCTGCCCGATTTCGGCCCCAGCGGCGGCTTCTTCCGCGACCGCCAGCCCATCCCGTGGTGAAACGCGCCATGACCGCTTCGGTTAATATCCCGCTGGTAGACCTGAAAGCCGCCTATCGCCGCCTGCAACCGGAGATCGACGCCGCCGTGGCCCGCGCCCTGGCGAGCGGCTGGTACATCCTGGGCGAGGAGGTGCGCGCCTTCGAGGCCGAGTTCGCGGCCTATGTGGGTGTCGCCCACGCCGTCGGCGTCGCCTCGGGGACGGACGCGCTGCTGCTGGCGCTGCGGGCCTGTGGGGTGGGGCCAGGGGACGAGGTCATCACCGTCGCCCACACCGCCGTGGCTACCGTTGCGGCCGTCGAGCTGGCCGGGGCCGCGCCCCGGCTGGTTGACATCGACCCGGTCAACTACACACTCGACCCGACGCTGCTAAATGCGGCGGTCACGCCGCGCACCCGGGCCATTGTCCCTGTCCACCTCTACGGCCGGCCGGCCGACATGTCCTCCATCCTGGCCTTCGCCCGCGCGCATGGGTTGTTAGTGATCGAGGATTGCGCTCAGGCCCACGGCGCGCGTTTCGGCGGTCAGATGGTTAGCAGCCTGGGCGATGCGGCGGCCTTCAGCTTCTACCCGACCAAAAACCTGGGCGCGGCCGGCGACGGCGGCGCGGTGGTCACCAACCGGCCGGAGGTGGCTGAGCGGCTGCGCCTCCTGCGCCAATACGGCTGGCGGGAGCGCTACGTCAGTGACGTGCCCGGCTACAACAGCCGGCTGGACGAGTTACAGGCGGCCCT
>NZ_JAYRVJ010000748.1:0-1620 GCF_041918635.1 Promineifilum sp. (SeqCode) | reverse complement strand
GGAGCAACCGCCGGCCGCCGACCGCATCCACGTCGTCCAGCCCGGCGAAAACCTCTATCGCATCAGCCTCCTCTATGGCCTGTCCTGGGTCGCCATCGCCGAGTACAACGGCCTCAGCAACCCCAATCAGATCACGGTGGGGCAGGAGTTGCGGATTCCGCCGTCGCCGACGCCGGCGGCGGAGCAGGGGAGCGAGGGCGCGGAGGCGCCGGGGGGCGAAGTGGTGGCCGCTGGTGAGGAAGCGGCGGCCGCGCCGGGGAGCGGGGGAGCGGGGGAGCCGGGGGGCGAAGCGGCGGCGGCTGAGGCCGTGACGGCGCTGGGGCCGCCGGCCCATACCGTGGCCGCCGGGGAGACGGTCTATAGCATCAGCCGGCGCTACGGCATCAGCTGGGCCCAGCTGGCCGAGGCCAATGGGCTGAGCGCGCCCAACCAGATCGTCGCCGGCCAGGTGCTCAAGATTCCCGTGGACGTGCCCGGCCCCACGCCGGAGTTCAACCACCGCGTCCACGCCGGCGAGACGCTGGCCCGCATTGCCGCGCAGTACGGCCTGTCCGTGGCCGCCCTGGCCGAGGCCAACGGCCTGGCCGCGCCCTATGTGATCTATGTGGGGCAGATGCTGCTCATTCCTGGAGATTAGGGGCGAAGCGCAGGGGAGCGGGGGGGCAGGGGAGCGGGGGAGAAAAGAACCCTAAACGTCCTCTTTTTCTCCCCCGCTCCCCCGCTCCCCTGCTCCCCCGCTCCCAGAAGCCATTCACGACAAGGAGAACTGCCCATGTCCTGGCCCGGCGTCATCACCGCCTACCGCGACTACATGCCCTTCGACGCGGACACGCGCGTCATCACGCTCAACGAGGGCAACACGCCCCTCATCCCCGCCGGCCGGCTGGCCGAAGACCTCGCGCCGGGGGCCGGCCTGCGGCTGTTCCTCAAGTTCGAGGGGCTGAACCCCACCGGCTCATTCAAGGATCGCGGCATGACGGCGGCCATCACCCAGGCCGTGCGCGAGGGAGCGCGGTCGGTCATCTGCGCCAGCACCGGCAACACCGCCGCCAGCGCCGCCGCCTACGCCGCGCGGGCCGGGCTGCGCTGCCTGGTGCTCGTGCCGGAGGGCAAGATCGCCCTGGGCAAGCTGGCCGCCTGCCTGGCCTACGGCGCGGAGGTGATCAGCATCGACGGCTCGTTCGACGACGGGCTGCGGCTGGTGCGCGAGATCACAGAGCGGCAGCCGATCGCGTTGGTCAACTCCATCAACCCGTGGCGGCTGGAGGGGCAGAAGACGGGGGCGTTCGAGATCGTCGATCAGCTGGGCGGCGTCGCGCCCGACTGGCACTGCCTGCCGGTGGGCAACGCCGGCAACATCAGCGCCTACTGGCTGGGCTACCAACAGTATGGCAAGGGCTTGCCGCGGCTGCTGGGCGGCCAGGCGGCCGGGGCGGCGCCCATCGTGCTGGGGCGCGTAGTGGAGCGGCCGGAGACGCTGGCGACGGCCATCCGTATCGGCAACCCGGCGCGCTGGCGCGACGCGGCGGCGGCGCTGGACGAGTCGGACGGCATCATCACCGCCGTCAGCGACGACGACATCCTGGCGGCGTGGCATCTACTGGCGAAGCGGGAGGGGGT
>NZ_JAYRVJ010000747.1:0-5694 GCF_041918635.1 Promineifilum sp. (SeqCode) | reverse complement strand
GGAGAGGGTCGGGGGACGAAGCGCCCTCCCCTAGCCCCTCCCGAAGGGCGGGGGACCGGAGTTTGCGGGCCAGGCCGTGGGCCAGGTTGACGGCGGTGGTCGTTTTGCCGACGCCGCCTTTTTGGTTGACGATGGCGAGTGTTGGCATAGTAGGGGTTAGGGGTTAGGGACTAGGGGTTAGGGCGAAGAATGGAATGGCTACGGGTGGGCACGGACGACACGGATATCGCCATCCGTTTTGTCCGTCTGCATCCGTAGCCATTCTTCGCGCGCCCGACGGCAGGATAACAGCCTGCGCTACAACATGGGCAGGGATGGGGTGGGAGCGCGTCAAGGCGATTGTGGACGATTTTACCGGTAAGTACGTGTATAGTACGGGTAACATACGTGTAGAATACAGGTAATTACGGGTAATGTCAAGAGGGAGCGGGGGGAGCAGGGGGAGCGGGGGAGAGGCTGTTGTTGGCGGTTGAGGGTTCGTCGTCAGGCAGTTCATTGCCGTTTTAAGAGGAACACAGAGTTCCACGGAGAGCAGACACAGAGTTCCACAGAGGGAGAGCAGCCCTTCCCTTCTTCCCTCTGTGTAACTCTGTGTGATCTCAGTGTCTCTCTGTGTTCCTCTTAGAATGGCGATGAATGGCCTGACGACGAACAGGGGACGGCGGTTGTGGCCCGAGGGCCGTCGTCTGGCGTCCGTTGTCCGTCGTCTAGAAGGGCAGGCCGGGCTGGTCGGTCAGTTCGGCGAACCAGGCGGTCAGGAAGCGGATGGCCTCGTCGAAGCGGCGGGCGGGCAGCTCGCGGTAGCTGGGGATGCCGAACTTGCGGTAGAACTCGCCATAGACCGCGCCGTACTCGTTCCGGCCGCTCTGCTTGTGCAGGGCGGCGGCGATGGACTTGACGGCCTGGCTGATCTCGGTGGCCTGTTCGGGGGTGATGAAGCGTCCGCGGTCGCCCAGGGCGGATTCGATCTGCTCCAGGCGATCCTCGTGGGCGTCGAGCCGGTCGTCGTGGGCGACGAGGCGGGCCTCCAGCAGGAGTTGCTGGCGGGCCAGTTGCAGGAGGGCCTGGGCCATGCGGTAGGCCTGGGCGGCGGGGGTGTCGGCGCGCAGGAGGTCGTCGAACGAGGGATCGGCCGTCAGGCGGCCCTCCTGGAAGGCTTCCCACAGCACTTTGGCCGCCTCGCGCTTGAAGCGTTCGAGCTTGGCGCGAATCTCGGGCCGAACGGCCTTGGTGCGAATGCCCGTCAGCCATAGCGGCAGCAGATCGACGCGCAACACGCCCGACGGCTGCGTGCCGCCGCCGGGGTAAGTCAAATTGACTGACCCCCGGTAACCGTCGGCTAATATCTCGTCGCCGCGGATGCGCCGGGTCTGGCTGGCGCGGTCCATGCCCAGCAGGTCGCACAGTTGCCCAATGGCGACGTAGACGTGACCATCGTAGCCACGAACGGCGATGAGTTGGTCGTCATAGAAAAGGACTTCTTTTTGTTCAACGGGGATCAGGGTGGCCTCATCACTCATAAGCACCTGCGCGGAGGGACAACGGGTAGCCTCTTGCTTTCGCACAAGTGTACCATACCGCCTCTAGAAACCGAGTTTCTCAGAAGAAACTCGGTTTCTAGACCGGTCACGTCTCAGACCTGTCAGGTCTCGGTTTCTTGAGAGTTGCGAATGAAACACGGATAGGACACGGGTAAGACGGATTTTACGGATTGAACCCTGCTCCGACGACAGTCAATCCGTTGAATCCGTTCAATCCGTGTCCTATCCGTGTTTCATTCCCAAGCTTCAATCAACCGGCCGGGCGGGCAAGACGGGGTGCGGGTGGGGGAGGGGGGTATTGAGGTTGAGCGCGACGGGCGCGCGGCCTGCGTATTCGTTACGAATACAGAGGACGGGAGGGAATGTCGGTGGGTGTCAGGCCCGCGGACATGGAACGCTTACGCAGGGGAGCGGAAGAATGGGACGCTGATGGACGCAGATGGGGCGCTGATTTTCGCTGCGTCCACCTACGTTCCATTCTGGCAGGCAGTGCGGCCCTACTCCCGCCTCTTGCGGCCGGACCCGAACAGCCGGGCGAGAAGGGACGGCCGCATCGCCGCCTCGATGGCGGACAGGTTGTCGCGGGTGAGGATAGTGTCGGGGTGTTGCGGGCCGAGCACCTTGTCGCGGATCGCCAGCGCCCGGCGCATGTAGGCGGCGGCGTCCGGCAAGTTCCCTTCGTAGTAGCAGAGCGCGCCCAGGTTGTTGAGGCTCGCCGCCGTATCGGGGTGGTCGGGGCCGAGGACGCGCTCCGAGACGGCCAGGGCGCGCTCGAGGTACGGCCGCGCTCCGGCCAGGTCGCCCTGGGCGTACAGCAGGCCGCCCAGGTTGTTGAGGCTCGTCGCCGTGGCGGCTTGCTCCGCAGCCGTTGGGTGGTCGGGGCCGAGGACGCGCTCGCGGACGGCCAGGGCGCCACTCATTTCAAGTAGTAGCCGAAGTTGGTGCAGAGCGTCGCCGCGTCGTCATCCTCCCGGTCAACGGCTGCGTCGGTCACGTGGCGGAAGTGGACGGCCCACGCCTGCAACGGTCGCGGATCGCGCTTCACGTCTTGCTGGCGGGCCAGCGTGATCACCGCCCCCTCCACCGCCCCCCGCGCCGCCGCCATCCCCCCTCCTTCCTCCGCGTCTTCTTCCTTGGCGTCCTTAGCCCCCTTCGCGTCTTGGCGTGAGCTCTCCTCTTCCTCCTCCACAAACCGCGCGATCAGCCGGTGCAGCCGTTACCCACCCGCCCCCGTCCCCTCCAACAACCCCACTCCCGTCAGCCGTTCCAGCGCCGCCGCCAGCGCCCGGTCGCCGTCCTCCCCCTCTGGCAGTTCGACCGTTGCCCGCAATAGCCACACCGGAAACGGCGCGCCGGGGGCCAAACAGGCGGCGCAGGCCAGCAGCGCGGCGGCCAACGCGCCCGTCTCGTCTCGATCCGCGCCCAGCCGCCCATAGCTGAGGGCAAAGGTCCGGCCGACGTGCTGTATATGGTCGGTCGGCGACGCGCCGGCGCCCTCACCGGCCAGCGAGGCGTGTTTCAGCAGGGCCGGGTCGCGCAGCCGGGCCAGCAGGCCGGCCGCCCGCGCCGCCGGGTCGCCGCCCAACGTGTCGAGCAGATAGGCCAGGTAGCTGCCGGCCAGGTGCAGGGCGAGGGCCAGGTAGCCCAGTTCCCCAGCAATGGCCTTCAGTGTCGCAGACCAATCGGAGTCCGCATCCTCAGATGCGGACGGCGGGGACGGGGCGCGCATCTGAGGATACGGAGCGCGCATCTGAGGATGCGCACTCTGAAGGGGGTGGGGGACGTGGCGTTCTAGCAGGGTGACCGCCTCCGCCTCGGAAAGGACGTCAAGCGGCCGGACGATGACGCCCGGAACGCGCCAGCGGCCAATCTGGCTGGTGACCAGGACGCGCGCGCCGCCCGGCTGGGGGGCCCAGGCGTCGAGCAGAGCGGGGTCTTCGCAGTTGTCGAAGACGATCAGCCGGGGCGTGGCGGACGCGGGCGATCTGCTGTTCGGCGGTCAGCTCCCGGTCGGCCGGGTCGTAGAGGCCCATCGCCGCGCCGCAGTCGATGACGGCGTCGCGGGCGGCGGCGGCGCTCTCCAGGCCGACCCACTGGACGCCGCTGGCGAAGTAGCGGCCGTAGCGCCAGGCGAATTCGGCCGCCAGTTGGGTTTTGTCGACGCCGCCAATGCCGGTGGCGATGACGACGAGCGACGAACGACGAGTTCAGAGGAAGTCGTTGACCCCTCCCCCCTGCTCCCCTGCTCCCCCGCTCCCCCGCTCCCGTCATAGAGCAGCTCGAGGGCCAGTTGGCGCAACTCCTCCTCCCGGCCGGTGAAGAGCGGGTTGGGGTAGAAGGGCAGGCGGGAGCCGGGGGGTGGGGTGGGGGCAGGGTCGGGCAGGGGCGGGCGGCCGTCCTCGTCCAGTGGGGGCAGGGGGGTGGGGGGTGGGGCGGGCGGGCCGCCGGCCGCGCCACCGGCCGCGCCGACCACCTGCCGCGTGTCCTTCAGTTCCGACAGCAGGTTGATGATGACGTTCTGGAACTGGCCGGAGAAGTGGACGTCGCCGAGAGCGGCAGCGCCGGCGTCCCCGCCGGCGCGCCACTGGGCCAGCAGGGCCAGCGCCTCATCCAGCTTGCGCCCCTGTTCGGCGATGGCCTGGTCGCGCCCGGCGTCGGCGGCGGGGCGGGTGTAGGCGACGAGCAGGTCGAAGGTGGCGGCGAAGGCGGCGATCTCGCGGCGCGGGTCGTACTCCAGGCCGCCGAAGACGCCGAACTCCTCGGCCCACCTGACGACCTCGGCCGCTTCGCGATCCAGGATGGTCGGGTCGCCGGTCTGGTGGGCGCGGCGGAAGGCGTCGTAGATGCGCCGGTCGCGGAAGAAGTCGAGGACGGGCGCGGGCTTGAAGACGCCCCAGTCGACCAGGGCGTGACGATAGAGGGAGCCGAAGTCGGCCGGGTCGGGTTCGGCCGGCATCTTGAGCCGGCGGCGGACGCGGATGGCGGCCTCGCTGCGGCCGAGCGCCTGGAAGCCCTTCTCCAGGCCCATCTGGGCCAGCGTGCCGGTGATGAGGCTGAGTTCTAGCAAGGCCATGGCAAGCCCTCCTGGGACTGTATGATAGCACAGGTGGGGCGAAGCGGCGTGCCGCCCAGGGCAATTCCATGCACGGTTCGTAGTAGCGCCGTTCTTCGCGCCTGGCGATATTAGGTGGGGCGGACACGCAGGTCCGCCCCTACAGGGCCGGCCGGTTCACCCGCACCAATTGCCCGGTCATGTCAGGCGCGGCGGCCAGCGCCTCGTGGACGCGCCGGGCCAGGGCCGCGAAATCGGGATCGACGGTGCAGACGATGATGCCCGCGTGCGCCGCGCCGGCGGTGTGCAGGCGAATGAAGTGGCGGCGGTTGAGCGTGACGAGGACGCGGTTCTCGCTGGCGGCGAAGGCCAGCACGGCCTCATCGGCCACGGCCAGGTTGGCGCGGCCCGTCTCCTGGATGGTCAGCACGTCGTGGCCCAGGCGCCGCAGTTCGACGACAGCCGGCGGGGGGAAGGTCAGAAACCGGGTTTTTCAGAAAAACCCGGTTTCTATACTAGGCGGTTTCGTTGGCCGCGATCTGCGCGTCGATCTCGTCCCGGTTGGCGCGGTAGTAGGCCCAGGCGTTGGCCAGGTCTTCGGCGCTCAACGCGGGGTAGGCGCGCAGCAGGTCGGCCTCGGGCGCGCCCAACTGCCGGGCCTGCACCAGCAGCCAGACGGGGATGCGCGTGCGGACGATGCACGCCTCGCCGCCGCTGACGTCCGGCCGGCTGTCGATGCCGGGAAACGCGCCGCCCAGATCGCGCGACCCACTGGAGCACCTGCGCCTTCTCGGCCCGAGTCAGTTGGGCCAGCAGCTTTTCGGTCTCGTGGAGAGCGTCCATAGTCGGTTCCATGATACCATAAGCGTCTAGACCTGACAGGTAGGCGGCCACGAACACGCTGGCAAGAACGAAAGTTGTGGCTGCCCATTTGTCAGGTCTACAAACACTTGACAATCGCCCCACGATCCATTAGTATAGTTTCAGATAGCCTAGCCGCATTCGTCCTATGATCATCTGACTATGTACCGCGCAGATTTTGTCGGCCGCCGCCGCGAACTGGAAGTGCTCGACCGCCTGTGGGACTCGAACCGGGCGACG
>NZ_JAYRVJ010000746.1:0-3583 GCF_041918635.1 Promineifilum sp. (SeqCode) | reverse complement strand
GGCCGGCAGCATGCTTATCTGAATCTGGCGGCCGACGGCCAGCTCTTCTTCGATGCGCTGGCGCTGGAGCTCTTCGTGGTGCAGCCGGGCCTGTTCGATAGCCAGCGCCGCCTGATTCGCCATCAGCCGCAACAGGCGCACTTCCACGTCGGTGAACTGGCGCGGCTGGCGCGAGTCGATGACCAGCGTGCCGATCGACTTGTTGGCAGCCACGAGCGGCACGATGGCCGCGGCGCGGAAGCCTTCCGCCTCCAGCCACTCCGACATCCACAACGGCGGCTCCTGCTTGGACAGGTCTTCGACCAGCAAGATCTGTTGCGAGCGCATGACGCGGCCGGAACCGGTCTTCTCATCGGCCGGGGCGCGGTAGCCGTTGCGCACCGGGTCGCCATGCCAGCCAGAAGCGGCGCGGAAGATGAGGTAGTCGGGGTCGTTCTCGTCTGTCAGCAGCACGGCGCAGGCGTCGGCCTTGAGCAGTTCGCGCACCTCATCGACGAGGAAGTTCATCAGATCATCCAGGTCGCGCCGGCTGAGCAGTTGTTGCGAGAGATCGAGCAGGGTGGCCTGCTCATGGATGCGCTGGATTTGCAGGGCCTCAAATAGCCGCGCCCGTTCCAGGGCGATGCCCATCTGGCTGCCGACGGTGCTGAGCAGGGTCAGGCTGCGGGGCGTGAAGGACGACCATCCCGGCGCGGCGACGTTCAAGATGCCCAGGATGCGATCGCCCGCCCGCAGCGGCGAGGAGGCGTGGACAGTCAATCCGTTACGCTCACCGGTGACGCCGGCCAGACGGCTGCAACGCACTTCGTTGTAGGCGCCGGTCAGCTTGCCGGCCAGACAGAGGCCCTGGCAATCGCAGTTCTTGTCCCAGGCGTCGGGGTTAGTGACAGCCATAGCCGGCGGCAGGTTGTGGTGCGCCGCCAGCCGGAAGCCGCGCCCACCCCAGCGGTCAGGGGCCGCCGGGTCGCGCAGGAACACCCAGCCCGTCTCCAACCCCATCAGATCGACCAGTTGCGCCAGGGACGTATTCAGCGCGGTCTGAACGTCGGCGGCCTGGTTGAGCACCTGGGATATCTGGTTGAGCGTCTGGAGGTCAACGATGAGATCGGAGCTCGTGGTCATCGGAGACGATTCTAGCATAGTCGGCGTCACACACTAAGCCGGGGCAGCGCAGCGCCACCCTGGCGGATCACTCCTCCTCGTCGGACGCAGTCGATCCATCTGGCTCGTACCAGCCGACCGTGCGGTTGCGCTTATGCAGATACGTGGCGCGGACGCGCTCGACATCGGCCAGCGTGACGCCGCGCAGCCGCTCCAGGATGGACTCGAACCAGCCATAGTCGCCGGTCGTCGCCTCGGCCGCGCCAAGTATTTGCGCCTGGCCGGAGATGCTCTCGCCGGCCATGATGAAGTGGGCGCGGGCGCGCTTGAGGGCCTTGTCCAACTCGGCCTGAGTGATCGGCTCGGTTGCCAGCCGGGCGATCTCCGCCTCCAGCGCCGCTTCCACCTCCGGTAGCGTCCGCCCGGCGCGGACGACGGCGTTGATGCTGTAGAGGAAGGGGTCAATGGTCGGCGCGATGCTGCCGTAGGCCGAAGCGGCCAGTTCGGTGGCGACCAGCGCCTTGTAGAGTCGCGAGCTGCGGTTGGAGCCGCCACCAGCGAACATGCCCAGGCTGCTGCCGCCGGCAAAGGCGGCATTGAGCAGTGACAGAGCAGGGAAGTCGGGATGGCTCGCCCCGGGAACGCGATAGGCGTAGGTCAGGTAGGCCGTATCGCCCGGCCCCTGGACGGTGACGCGCCGCTCACCCAACTGCGGCGGCTCGTCGCGGCGTACGGGCGCGGCGGCCTCACCGCCGGCCAGCGGGCCGAATAGCTCCGAGACGCGGGCCAGCATGTTGTCCGTCTGGAAGTCGCCAACGACCACAGCGATGGCGTTGTTGGGGACGTAGTGGCGGCGGTAGTGGCCGTACAGGTCATCACGGGTCATGCTGTGCAGGTCGGCCGTGTCGCCGATGACCTCATGGTGATAAGGATGGACGCGGAAGGCAGCGGCGGTCAGTTCCTCGTCCAGCAAGAAGCGCGGTTCGTTGGCGTACATGGCCCGCTCGGAGAGGATGACCGTGCGCTCCGACTCGACCTCGTCGGGAGGCATTTCCGTGTTGACCATGCGGTCGGCCTCCAGTTGGAGGGCGAGGTCGATCCGGTCGGCGGGCAGCGTCTCGTAATAGGCGGTGAAGTCGAGCCAGGTGAAGGCGTTCCAGTAGCCGCCCTCGCGCGAGACCATGCGCTCCATCTCGTTGCCGGGGAAGCGCGGCGTGCCCTTGAACATCATGTGCTCGACCCAGTGGGACGCGCCGGTGCGGCCGGTAACCTCGTTGCGGCTGCCGACGCGATACCAGATCATGAAGGTAATCACCGGCGCGTGGTGCATCTCTTTGAGCAGCACGGTCAGCCCGTTATCCAATTGCGTTTTGGTGACTGCGGAACCCATCGATTCACTCCTCTTACACCGCTGAGGTCTGTGGATTATAGCGCGCCGGCGCGGGGCTGCTAATGTCTTCCTCTGTGTCACTCTGCGTCCGCCCTCTGTGTCTCTCTGTGTTACTCTTACTTGCGATCTGCTAGTCGCCGGCCGTCATTGTCACCAACACCAAAACCGCTATTATTGGAGGAACAATGAAGCCCCTAACGGTCAGCGGCGCACCGGCGAAGTTTTTCCGGATGGCGCGCTCCCGGCGCGGACACACACCATGACAAGACGGCCGTTTCTCATCAGCGGTATTCTCGGTCTCGGCGCGGTCGCCATGACGCTCCTCTTGTCCTTCGTCGGCCCGCGCCCGGCCGCGCTGCCGGCCGGCTTCATTACCCCGGTGCTGGCCTTCGAATTCGCCAAGAGCGAGGCCGAGGTGCGGCAGATCATCGATCCCGTCGGCGACGTCCGTCCGGCGATGGACCGCGTCAACCAGCTCGACTTTCTCTACATTGCCCTATATGGCGGCTGCCTGTTCACGTTCGCGCTGACCTGCGACCGGCTGACAGGCCGGCGGCTCTTCTTCGGCGCGGCGGCTCTGGCCATTGGCATCATGGCCGCCGACATCCTGGAGAATGTCCAACTGCTGACCATTACCGCCCACATGGACGACGGCGGGTTCGCGGGTGAACTGACCCGCCTGCGCCTCTTCACCTGGCTGAAGTGGGGCGGGTTGGCCGTCTACTTCGCGCTGCTGTGGCCCTACTTCGCTCGTTTGGGTGGGCCGGCCCGCTGGCTCGGCGCGATCTGCTTTTTGCCGCTTCTGCTGGGCGCGGTGGCTTTCCTCAGCCGCGGCCTGATGAGCGAGTTGTTCGCCCTGTCCGTCGGCCTCATGTTTCTGATGCTGACGGCTTATTCGTGGTGGTTTCGCCGGCCGGCTGTAGCACAGGCTGTCAGCCTGCCGGCCGGCACAGGCTGACAGCCTGTGCTACAAACATAGGAGTGACGCGATGGAATTCTGGCTAAACGGCGAACTGAAGCAATTCGACGGCGACCCCGAGTTGCCCCTGTTGACCTATCTCCGCTTGCAGGAGGGCATCACGTCGCCCAAAG
>NZ_JAYRVJ010000745.1:0-2110 GCF_041918635.1 Promineifilum sp. (SeqCode) | reverse complement strand
TCATCTCCATGCTGGCCATCGCCTCAGCCTGGAACGCCATCCAGACGCAGGTGAAGCAGTTCTACATCTTCACCCTGCTGCTGGAGATGGGCATGCTCGGCGTCTTCATGGCCCAGGATTTGTTCCTATTCTACATCTTCTGGGAGTTCACCCTGGTGCCGATGTACTTCCTGATCGGCATCTGGGGCGGGGCGCGCCGGGTCTACGCTTCCATCAAGTTCTTCCTGTACACGATGGCCGCGTCGCTGCTCATGCTGCTGGCGATCCTCTACATGGGCATCACCAACGGCACGTTCGCCCTGCCAGACCTGATCGCCGGGCGGGCGGCCTTCGCCGGGGCGCAGAACCTGCTCTTCCTGGGCTTCTTCCTGGCCTTCGCCGTCAAGGTTCCCGTCTTCCCGTTCCACTCCTGGCTGCCCGACGCCCACACCGAAGCGCCGACGGCCGGCTCCATCATCCTGGCCGGCGTCCTGCTGAAGATGGGAACCTACGGCTTCATCCGCTTCAACCTGCCCCTCTTCCCGGAGGCGGCCTACCGCTACGCGCCGTTCATCGCCGTGCTGGCGATCATCGGCATCATCTACGGGGCCATCGTCTCGTTCGCCCAGAAGGACGTGAAGAAGCTGGTCGCCTACTCCAGCATCAGCCACCTGGGCTTCGTGACGCTGGGCATCTTCTCGCTCAACGCCGCCGGCATCCAGGGGGCCATCCTGCAAGGCGTCAACCACGGCCTGAGTACGGGCGCGCTGTTCTTCCTGGTCGGCGTGCTCTATGAGCGCACCCACACCCGCGAGATGTCGGCCTACGGCGGCGTCTGGAAGGTCATGCCGATGTTCAGCGTCCTGTCGCTCATCGTCGTCCTGTCCAGCATGGGCCTGCCGGGGCTGAACGGCTTTGTGGGCGAGTTCACCATCCTGCTCGGCTCGATGGGCGCGGAGTCGCTGGCCCCGCGGCCGTGGATCTTCACCGCCTTCGCCACCACCGGCGTCATCCTGGCCGCCGTCTACCTGCTGTGGATGTTCCAGCGGGTGTTCATGGGGCCGGTCGAGACGGACGAGGTCAAGAAGCTGAGCGAGATGAACCGCGGCGAGCTGGCGATCATGCTCTCCTTCCTGCTGTTCATCTTCTGGATCGGCATCGCCCCCGCGGCCTACTTCTACCTGATGGACAGCTCCGTCGCCAATCTGGTGGCGGACCTTAGTAATACGGTGTTGGCCCTCGGCCGATAGGTTCTAGGTTCTAGGGACTAGGGGCTAGGGAAGAACGCTCTTCCCTAGCCCCTAGTCCCTAACCCCTAATCCCATGCAGCCGGTCTACTTCATCCACCTCAGCGACACCCACTTCGGGCCGACGGCCGACTATTCGCGCCAGGGGCACCGGTCGCTGCCCTACGCCCGGCACGTGGTGGAGATGATCAACCGGCTGCCGCTACGGCCCGACTTCGTCATGCACACCGGCGACGTGGCGACCTATCCCCACGACGACGCTTACCGGCTGGCGGCGGAGACGTTCGCGGCGCTGGAAGTGCCCATCTACTACTGCACCGGCAACCACGACCGCTCGGCCGACATCCACCGCTTCCTGCCGATGGGGCCGAAAGAGGACTGCCAGCCGGGCACGGACACGCTCTCTTACACCTTCACGGTGCGCGGCTACCGCTTCCTGGTGCTCGACGCCCGCGGCCCGGACACCATCGACCCCCACGGCCTGCTGCCCGCCCAACAGCTGGACGTGCTGCGGCGCGAGGCCACGCCCGACGGCCCGCCGCTGTGCGTCTTCACCCACTATCCGGCCATCCGCACCAACGCCCCCTGGATGGACGCCAACATGCTCATCTTCAACGGCGAGGAGATGCACCAGGCGCTCTTGCCGGCGCGGGGGCGGCTGCGCGGCGTCTTCTACGGCCACATCCACAACTCCATGCAGACCGTGCGCGACGGCATCCTCTACTGCGCCGCGGCCAGCACCTTCGCCGGCTTCACCACCTGGCCCAACGAGGAGATGATCCGCGCCGACCACGACGCCATGCCGGCCTTCAACCTCGTCCAGCTGCTGCCCGACCAGACCATCGTCCAGCAGCGGCCGTTTGCGCGGCTGGCGGGGGAGCCGG
>NZ_JAYRVJ010000744.1:0-4344 GCF_041918635.1 Promineifilum sp. (SeqCode) | reverse complement strand
TGGTTCATCACCTCCAGCATGGTGCTGCGGATGTAGCGGCTGTAGGCGGCGATGCTGACGAAGGCGATGGTCGCCACGGGCAGGATCATGTGCAGCGCCACCTGGCCGACCGTCTTGCCCACCTGCGGGTCGAACATGCCGACGGCCGGCAGGCTGGGCAGCCCCCAGCGCTTGAAGTTGACGGAGAAGATATATATGGAAAGCAGGGCGAAGAAGAAGATGGGCGTGGAGAAGCCGATGAAGGAGACGGCGGTGATGACGTGGTCGGCGATGGAGTATTGGCGCAGGGCGGAGAAGATGCCGATGAGCAGGGCGAAGACGATGATGACGACCTCCGCCGTCACCATGAGCAGCAGGGTGTTGGGGACGCGATCCCAGATCACCTCCCAGGCCGACTGGCCGCGCTTCATGAGCGAGTTGCCGAAGTCGCCGCGCAGGATGCCGCGGCGGGTTCCGGTCGAGTCCATCACGCCGTCGCCGTCCACGTCGATCTCCTGCCAATCGTTGCCGACCAGCCAGTAGAGGTACTGCATATGGAAGGGCTGGTCGAGGCCCAGTTGGCGGGTCAGGCGGGCGCGGTCGGCCGGCCGGGTGACGCGCCGGCCGCCCATCGTCGCCACCGGGTCGCCCATCTGGCCCATCAGGAAGTACAGGATCACGCTGACGAAGAACAGCAGCGGGATGGCCTGCAAGATGCGGCGGATGATGTAGCGGCTCATGGGCTTACTCTCCCTTTGGTGGATGCGCGGGTGGGGCGCAGGGGAGCAGGGGGGCGGGGGCGCAGGGGGGAAAGAAATCACCCCCGCTCCCTTTCTCCCCTGCTCCCCCGCTCCTACTCAGCAATATCCCATTCGGCAATCGAGAAGAGCGGCGACGCGCCGGAGAAGCGCACGTTCGTCAGGCGCGGGCTGACCGCCCACACGTCCGGGTCTTCCCAGATGCCCAGCCAGTACACCTGGTCGTGCATCAGCTGGCTGATCTGGTGGAAGGTCGCCTGGCGCTCCTCGACGTTGGTCTGGGTGCGCTGTGTTTGGAACAGCGCGTCCAACTCCTCGTCGCAAATGCGCTGGAAGTTGCCGCCGTCGGGGGCGTCGTCGGTGGGGATTTCGGAGCAATCCCAGTAGTAGTGGTCGGGGTCGGGGAAGAAGGGCGCGTCCGACCACTGGGCGATGTCCAGTTCGCCGGTATAGGGCGGGCCGGAGTTGCCATAGCTCTCGAAGAAGATGTTGGAGTCGAAGCTCTGCAACTCAAGCTGAACGCCGACCTCGGCCAACTGCTGCTGGAAGACGGCCTGGGCATCCTGGCGCACCTCGCGGGTGGTCGTGCCGTGGACGAGGATCAGCTCCTCGCCGTCCTTGTCGCGCACGCCGTCGCCGTTGGTGTCCACCCAGCCGGCCTCGTCCAGCAGGGCGTTGGCCGCCTCGGGGTCATAGGGCCACGGCTCGATGTCGGGGCTGACGTAGGCGGGCAGCGAGTCCCAGACGGTCGCCGGCGGGCTGGTCAGGCCGAGCAGCAAGTCCTGGTTCAACGTCTCGCGGTCAATCGCCATCGCCAACGCCTGGCGGACGCGCACGTCTTGCAGCGCGGGGTGGCCGGGGATGGTCTCGTCGCCCAGGAAGAGGAACCAGCCCTCGTTATAGCCGGAGGGTTGGGTGACGATGCCAATGCCGGCGTCCTGGAGGGTGGGCACGTCGGAGTAGGCGATGAACGTCCCCAGGTCGCCTTCGCCGTTCTGGAGGGCGGCCACCTGCGAGGCGTCATCGGGCACGAAGCGGAAGAAGATCTCGTCGATGAGCGCCGGCTCGCCGTGCCAGTTCTCATTGCGCACGAAGCGGGCGAAGCTGCCCGACTCCCACTCCTCGAAGCGGTAGGGGCCGACGCCGACGGTCGGAGCGAAGTTCCACTCGGCCTCGTCCAGCGTGCCCGCCTCGTCGAAGACGGGGCGCAGCACGTGGGCGGGCAGGATGCTATGCCACAGCGTCGCCAGCCAGGGGGCGAACGGCTCGATGAACGTCACCATGACCGTCTGGGGATCGGGGGCGTCGATGCTCTCGATCTGGTCGTAGGGGTAGGTGCTCTGGACGGTGTTGGCCGGCTCGATGTTCATCTCGTAGGTGAAGACGAAGTCATCGGACGTGACGGGCGTGCCGTCAGACCAGACGATGTCGTCGCGCAGGTTGAAGGTGATGGTGCGGCCGTCTTCGGAGATGCCGCCGTTCTCGGCCGATGGGATCTCGGTCACCAGGACGGGAACGGGGTTGCTGTTCTCGTCGAAGTGCCAGGCCCAGACGTTCCAGAGGGGGAAAGTGGTGGTGGTGAACCACATGCCGGTGTAGAGCGGGCTGAGGGTGTCGAACTCCTGGGTCCAGATGAACGTGGCGATCTTGCGGTCGCCTTCGGCCTCGGCGGCCGGCTCCTCGGCGGGAGCCTCGGTGGGTTCGGCCGGGGCTTCGGCGGTCGGTTCTTCGGCGGCCGGCTCCTCGGCCGCCGGCTCTTCGGCGGCGGGTTCCTCGGCCGCGGGTTCTTCGGCGGCCGGCTCCTCGGCCGGTTCGGTGGCCGTGGTCTGCTCGGTCGTGCCGCCGCCGGTGGCCGTGCAGGCGATCAGGGCCAGACTCATGACAAGTAGTAGGGCCAGCAGGGCCGGCCAGGTCAACTTACGCATTTCTCTCTCCTCCACTCACAGTAAACCGATGGGTCAACAGGGTTGTATGGGCGATTGGGCGGGCGTCGCGCGATAGCATCACCTCCCGGTCAGGCAGGATGTTGGGGGTGCGGATATGCGATTGTCGGAAGACGAGGCGGTGCGCGCCGGCTGCGTCCGCCGGGGCGGGCGAGTCGCTTACAGGTTCAGAAGGCTCCGATTGCGGCGCGCTTAGCTCTTGCATGATGTCAACGGCGGGCGGCGGGGCGCTCAGCCCGCAGACGGCCGCTCGATGGGCGGAATTGTACTGAGGTGGGGGAAAGGTGGCAAGTGGGTGGCAGGAAGAGCGGGGGGGCAGGGGGGCGGGGGGGCGCGTCTCACCCCTGCTCCCCTGCACCCCTGCTCCCCTGCGCCCTCAGATAGGGACAGGCAATATCATACACCGCCCCCGCATAGGCCAACACCCGCTCGGCGGCGCGGGGGTCGTCGCGGACGGCGGCGTAGGGGAGCATCGTGCCCTGCCAGCCCTCGGTATGCCAGCCGGCCCCCTCGGGCAGCGGCCGGTCGAGCAACTGCCTGGCGTCGAAGGGCCAGGGGTTGGAGTAGAAGTAGGAGCTGTCGTCATCCTCGCCGGGGTAGAAGCCGAGGTTGAGTTGGGCCGGCAGTTCTTTTGTCTGGCCGTTCTCCTCGTGGCGCACCATCTTCGTGCCGTACAGCTCCATCGCCAGGTCGAAGCCGTGGGGCCAGAACTGGACGGGGCTGGTCTTGCCCTCCAGCCGGGCGCGGTGGCGCTTCAGGATGAGCGACGCGCCGACGAGGGCCGTGAAGAAGCGGCCGGCGGCCTCGCGGTCGTAGACGCCGGGGTCATCGCTCTCGAAGCGGTCGCGCTCCACCGCGCCGCGCAGCCCGGCGTCGGCCGCGGCGGCCAGCACCCGCTCGCCCATCGCCGTGCCGCTCAGCCCCTCGGTCAGCGGCGCCGACCAGCGCCGGCCGTCGCTGGCGAGCAGCAGCAGCTCGTGGCGCAACAGGTCGAGCCGGCCGGCCAGGACACCGCCGCCGGGCAGGGGCACGTTGTCGCCTTGCAGGCCGTCGGGCGTGACGCGCAGGCTGATGTGCCACCAGTGGGGGTGGGCCACGCCGTGGGCGCGGGCCACGGCCGAGAGGGCGCGGGCGTAGCGCTGGAGGGTCTTGCGGGTGGGGCCGAAGCCGTTGAGCGTTGGGAATGGGTTCACGTGGTTCTCCAAAGATTAGGGGCCAGGGGCCAGGGGCCAGGGGCCAGGGACGAGCGACCCTAGCCCCTGGCCCCTAGAACCTAGCCCCTATTTTGTCTGGTCCAAATACTGCAACGCCCCCTGCACCCGCTCATCCATCGCCCGCACCTCGCGGGGGACGTGTTGCAGGGCGGCCTGGGCCTCGATGATGCTGAAGCCGAGGCTGGTCAGGATGTCGATCACGTCGGCGTCCACGTCGCTGACCAGCGGCAGGGCGGTCGCCGGCCCGCTCAGGTCGAGCTTGTCGCGCAGCTGGAACATGATGCGCTCGGCCGTCTTCTTGCCGATGCCGGGGACGCGCTGCAGGACGGCCGTCTCCTCGCGCATGATGGCGCTCTTGAGCAGTTCGGGGCTGAGCGTGCCCAGGATGGACAGGGCGACCTTCGGCCCGACGCCGCTGACGCCGAGCAAGACCTCGAACAGTTGCAGGTC
>NZ_JAYRVJ010000743.1:0-9129 GCF_041918635.1 Promineifilum sp. (SeqCode) | reverse complement strand
GCCTGTCAAGCCGAAGATCGCGGGTTCGATCCCCGTCGCTCCCGTACAGCCTATAGTCTCACCCTTCAAGGTGCCAAGCCCTCGTAATGTACGAGGGCTTTTGCTTTTCTGACCCCAGATGATAAATTGTCCCCATTGTCAACGTAGCGAGGCTCAGGTCAAGTCCGGAATAACCCGATTCGCTCCCAGGGATCTGTAAGGTGGGGAGCATTCCAATGACCACGATTCTGATTGAAAAAAACGTCATGGTCCCGATGCGGGATGGGGTGCGGCTGGCAACCGACATCTATCGGCTGGAGGGCGCGCCCCCCACACCGGTGCTGGTCGTCCGCACACCGTACAACAAAGACCATATCTTGGCCGGAGACGACGTCTTCAACATTTTCCGGGCGGTGCAGGCCGGCTACACGGTGGCGGCGCAGGATGTGCGGGGACGCTATGCCTCCGAGGGAAAGTTCACCCCGCATGTTCAAGAGACAGATGACGGCGTGGATATGTTTAGCTGGACCGCCGTTCAATCGTGGTCAAACGGCATCCTGGGTACCTTCGGAGGCTCTTACCTGGGTTGCACGCAGTGGCTTCCGGCTCGTGAAAATCCCCCCGCCTTGCGGGCGATGGCTCCGGCCATCACCTTCTCAGATAGCTACGAGGGCTGCGCATACCAGGGCGGGGCCAAGGTACTCCATGATCTCCGTTGGGTAGTGGCCAACATTGTTCCGGCGGAAATCGAGCGCCATATCGCTCGTGGTCAGCAGCCGCTAGCGAGTGAAACCCGTCTGGACGTGGATGGGGCGCTGAATGAACTGCCGCTCGCCACCCATCCCTTGATCCGAGAATACGCACCCTTCTACCTTGACTGGCTGGCACACCCAACGGCGGATGACTATTGGCTGCCCGCTTCACCCCAGGCGGGATATGAGCAGATCGGCGTGCCCGCGCTTAACATCAGCGGCTGGTACGACATCTTTCTGTGGAGTACTTGCCAGAATTATAAGGGCATGAAGGAGCGAGGCGGCGCGGAAGTCGCCCGTCGGAACCAGCGTCTGATCATTGGCCCCTGGACGCATATGAATTTCAGCGGCAGTTTCCCGGAACGGGAGTTCGGGGCGGGCGCCAGTAGCGCCGCTATCGACCTGGCTGGTATCCATCTGCGCTGGTTCGACCACTGGCTGAAGGACGTGGACAACGGCGTGGATGAAGAGCCGCCCGTTATGATCTTCGTGATGGGGATTGACCAATGGCGCACAGACGCCGATTGGCCGCTGCCGGATACCCGTTATCGCCCCTACTACCTGCACAGTGGCGGACAGGCGAACACGCTTCATGGCGACGGCCTCTTGTCCGCGGAGCCGCCGGGTGACGAACCGCCCGATGTGTATCTGTACAATCCCTTGCGGCCGGCGCCAACCGTCGGTGGGCAGGTGATTTTGCCCGGCGGCAATGCGATGGGGCCGCGCGACCAGCGCGAAGTCGAATGGCGCGACGACGTTCTGGTGTACAGCACGCCGGTGCTGGATCGACCGGTCGAAGTCATCGGCCCCATCGAACTGCACCTGTTCGTGGCCTCGTCGGCGCGTGACACGGACTTTACAGGCAAGTTGGTCGATGTGTACCCCGACGGCCGTGCCATCATCCTGACTGAGGGCATCCTGCGGGCGCGCTACCGCCATTCATTCACGGAGCCCGAACTGCTCAAACCGGGCGAACTCTATGAACTCCGGCTCAACCTGTGGACCACAGCCAATGTGTTTTTGCCAGGCCATCGCATCCGCCTGGAGGTTTCGAGCAGTAACTTTCCGCGCTTTGACCGCAACAGTAACACGGGGGGAGACATTGCCAGCGAAACGGCCGATCAATACCAACCGGCTATCCATCGCATTTTCCATGATGCCGCGCATCCCTCTCATCTGGTTCTCCCCATTATTGAAAGGTAAACAACTAAACGGTTAAGAATATGAGCAAAACCAGTTCCAGCTACTGGGGAGTGGCCTTCCTCGTAACAGGGATGTTTATCTTTTCCCTTCAAGATATTGCCGTGAAATGGATGGGCGGCGATTATCCCGTATTGGAAATCGTCACCTTTCGCAGCCTGGTGGCTCTACCCCTCACCTTGCTCCTTTTTCGCTATGAAGGGGGAAAAGGGTTACCAACCACGCCGCGGCCCAGGCTTGAATATGTCCGTGGTATCTTCTTTTTTCTCTCCTACACCACCCACTTTATGGGCTTGGCGGCGTTGCCGTTAGCCGAAGTCGCTGCCATTAAGTTCTCGGGGCCGTTGATGATCACCATCTTATCGGTGCTGCTACTGGGCGAGCTGGTTGGGCCACGTCACTGGCTGGCGTTGCTCGTTGGCTTCATGGGGGTGCTGCTGATTGTCAGACCGGGTTTGGCATCCTTTAATATGGGGTCTTTGTTTATTTTGCTGTCCGTCCTCTTCTATGCGCTGGCCACTATCCTCACGCGTAAACTGCAAACCACAGATAGCAGCGCCACGATGGCCTACTATAGTTCGCTGGTCTACCTGGTGGCTACCTTTATTTTGGCTCCGCTGCTTATCGCTGTTGGTGATTTCCCCGATGCTCATCCGAGCATTGCCTTTCTATTTCGTTCCTGGACCATGCCGCCTCTGTTAGATTTGATCATCATGTCCGGGTTGGGGCTGGTTTGGGCGGGGGGGATGTATTTCCTGGCTCGCGCCTACAGCGTAGCTCAGGCCTCGGATGTTGCCCCGTTTGAATATTTAGCCCTGCCAATCAATGTGATGTGGGGCTTTGTTCTTTGGCGCGAGGCGCCAACCTGGCTGACATTGGCGGGCGCCTCCCTGACGCTGGGGAGTGGGTTATATATTTTGTATCGAGAGCGGCGGGAACGCCTAGTGGAAGTAGGGTATAACTACGAATCACAGGGCGGGATAGATTGAGACACATCCTCCCGGGAATACCTGCGTCGCGAACAGGACAGACCGCATGGTTCCTGCGCTTGCACAGATACTACGTGAACACCCAATGGAACATTTCTAATGATGTCATCGTCCCATTAGAGCAAGCGCCCCGATAGACGCAAACCATCGGGTGCTATGCCAAAAGTGACCGAAGGAGAACAAACGATGACAAGCAATAAGTTGTTTGGGACGCTATCCATTCTGTTGATTGCCCTGTTGGCTGCCTGCAGCCCGACAGCGCCCGAACCCGGCGCTGGAGAGACGGCTGCTACGGCCACGCCGGAGACGCCAGCAACCGACAGCCCGGCTGACGCGATTACTACCGCAGTCAAGGCCCACCTGGTGAGTGAGTTGGGCGTGGCCGAGAGTGATATTGAAGTTGTATCGGCTGAGGCGACCGAGTTCACCGACTCCTGTCTGGGACTGGGGGGGCCGGCAGAAAGCTGCCTTCAGGCCATCACGCCGGGTTGGTTAGTCATGGTAAACGTGGCCGGGCAGGAATACGAAGTCCACACCGATGAGACGGGCCAGCAAGTGCGTATCGCCGTCGAGACGCCGGAAGACGATGGCGCGGCCGATGCGGCCGTGGGCGCGGCCCAGGAATTCCTGGCGGGCGAGTTGGGCGTCGCCCTGGGTGATGTGCAGATAGTCTCGGTCGAGCCGGCTGAGTTCTCTGATGGCTGCCTTGGATTGGGGCGGCCGGATGAAAGCTGCCTCCAGGCCATCACGCCGGGCTGGTTGATCATGGTAGACGTGGCCGGCCAATCGTATGAAGTTCACACCGACGAGACGGGGCAGCAGGTGCGTGTCGCCGAGTAGCCGGCGCGGTCGAGCATCGGCGCGAGGAGCGCGACCGGCTCTTGATATGAGCGCGACCGATCCCCGTCGCTCTCGTAAATGAATGGGCCAGCCCACAAGCTGGCCCATTTCCGTTTCACCGCCGGCTACGCCAGTGTCACTCATGCTTCCGCGGCTTCGGACTTGCTGCCCGTGACTGCCCCCGCCACGCCCGTCAGCCCGGCGTGGATGCCGCCGCCCAACAGTAGCAAGACGAGCATATCCAGCGGCGTGCCCCACGGCTTGTCGAGGTAGAGCGCCTGTATGCCCACCAGGACGGTCGCGAGAAAGGACAGCGACGCCAGCAAGACCAGCGTCGCCGTGTTCAGCCGCGGGCTCCACCGCGCCCAGGCGACGCTGACCTTCCTCCAAAGCCTCTCCAACTCCGGCAGCAACGCCGGCGCGGGAAGTTCAGGCCCCAAGGCCCACGTGGGCGACAGCAGGGTCGCGCCTTCCAGCGGTCGTTCCCGCTTTTGCTGTTCCAGCAGTTCCAGCCTTCGCTCTTCTAGTGTTCGCCAAGCGGCCTGGATGTCCAGATCGGGGCGCAAGACGCCGAAATCCGCGTTATGCTTGATCGCGCCCAGCTTGCGTTGCGCCATCGCTAGATGAAACGACGTGTCGACCACGACGGGCCGGCCGGCCGCGGGCGCGGTCATTAACGCCTCGCGCCAGCGGCGCAGCGCCTTGACGTGTTCGGCCAGCCGCAGCCAGCGCCGGCTCAGCGCTTCCAGCGCGCCGCCCTGCTTCAACCGCTTCGCCACCTCGTTATACGGGACGGATTGATCTTCGAACGTCGTGGCGTCCTTCAGCACGCCCCATAGGCCGGGCTTGCCGTCGCCCCCGATCTGGCCGTAGAGCCGGCTGACCTCCCCGGCCAGCTTCTTGAGCGCGTCCACCTGAAGGCAAAGCCGGTCGAACTCCTCGCGGGTGGCGCGCGCCTCGGCCAGCGCCTCGTTGAGCGCGTCGTAGTCCGGCCGCTTGCCCAGGAACGAGCGCAGCCACAGCACGATGGCCGGCTGGTGCAGTTCCTTGAGTTGCCCTTCGTCGATCTGCTGGCCCACCCCCACCAGTTTCAAGCCGTTCGATTCGCCGTCCTCTTCCGGGCAGGCAAAGCGCGGATACCGCTTGGCCTTCGGCGCTCTCCGGCGCACAAACTCGGCGCACTCGGCGCGGAGTTGGCGGATCTGCTGGTACTCGGCAGCGACCCACGCCGCCAGGTGGCTGAGCAGCGTCCCCAGAAACGCCAGGCCGACGAACGTGAAGAGGGAGCGCTGCACGACGATGGAGAGCTTCACCGCGCCGCCGGGCGTCTCCTCGGTCGCCTCAGTGGGGTTCGCCGCCGGCGGGAGCAACTGCACTGTCCCGGTGTACGTCCCGACGCGCTCCAGGCCGAGCGGTTGCAGGCAGAGCGCCCGGACGGACGGCGGCAGGGTCATGTCGCCGCAGCTCGTCACGCCGACCCCGCCCGCGTCCGCCTCCGAAGTCAGTACGCCCGGCAGCCCATCGGCGGAGATGACCAGCCGTTGGGCGCCTGGCTCGTAGAATACGGCCAGCGGCGACCGCAACACCGCCTCACCGCCTCCGAAGAGGGGCAGCGTGGCGACGCCTTTTGCTTCTTCAGTCAGGATTTGGGTGTCGCCGTCGGTCTGGCCGAGCCTCGTTGCGCGCGCGCCCGCGGTCAGGACGATGAGCGCGACGACCGCCAACGAGACCGCCCAAGTAACTCGCCATGAACCCCCGCGCCGCAGCCACCACAAACGCGCCTGACTGTATTGCCATCCCATCGTATTACCCTCCACGATGACGGGCCTGCTCAGGGGAAGAGGCCCGATGCGCCCCACCTGAATGAGCGCTTGGCGTAAGGGTAAGGATTACCGGCCGGGATGTCAAGTAGGGGCGCACCTGCGTGTGCGCCCTGGGGCAAAACGCGCTGCTCTGGGGCAGACACGCAGGTCTACCCCTATAAGGCTGTAGCGCGGGATGGTATCCCGCGTCCGTCGGCGCGAAGAGGCGGGTTGCCAACCCGCGCTACAACGATCGCCGTTACCAGAAGCCGGCGACTACCTCGCTCGCCTCGTCTTCCAGTACCGGCCCCACCACCTCGATCCGCTTGCGCCCCCGGCTCAGCACCTCGCGGGAGGGCAGGAACATCACGTCTTCCGATACCTCACCGACCATCCCGTTGAGCCGGACTGTACTGAGGCCAAAGACCACGCGCCGCACGTTGCTCCAAAAAATGGCCGCGGCGCACATGGGGCAAGGCTCCGCGCTGGCGTAGAGCGTGCACGTCGCCAGAAAGTCCGGCTCGAAGGCGCGGGACGCCTCGCGCAGCAGGTTAGTCTCGGCGTGGCCGGTGCAATCGCGCTCGGTCACGACCGTGTTCTCGCCCTTCAGCAATACGCGCCCCGCGCCATCCACCAGCACCGCCCCAAAGGGATGGTTGCCCTTCTCCCGCGCCTCCCGCGCCACCTCGAACGACAACCGCATCCACTTCGCATCATTCTCATCCATAGCGCCTCCTACTGACCGCCAACCCGCTGAACGCTTAGGCTGGGGCAGACACGCAGCGGGGGCAGACACGCAGGTCTGCCCCTACTGACCACTGCTTACTGCTAACTTCTACTCGTCCAACAAATACACCGGCTCCGCATAAAACCGAATCTGCCCGTTCTTCTGCTTCTCCAGTAGTTGCTCGTGCAGCCAGCGGTTCTTCTCACGGATGGATTGCTCGGAGCGTAGCACCTCCAGGTCAACGTTGACCCGCAAGATGCGGCCGGGCACGATGAAGCGCGTGATGCCCGCCGGCAGCCGCCGCCCGGCGCAGGCCAACTGGATGACCTGCTCCACGGAGTAGACCGGGAAGACGACCAGCGCGGTCATGTCCGGGAACTCGTGCTGCAGCTGGGCCAGGTCGCGGCTGAGCGTGCGCGAGGTCAGACTGGCGTCGATGTAGGCGCTGGTCAGGTTGTTAAGCGCGTCCAGCCGGTTGACGCCGGGCTTGGCCTGCACCAGGTAGCCGTCCCCCTCCACGAAGCGCAGGTAGCACAGGCCGCCGTAGGCCATCTGGGCCTCGGTGGCCTGCCGCGCGCTGGTGGGCGTCAACTCGATCTCCGGCAGCCCGCGCAACAGTTCCATCAGCGCAGCCCGGTCGATCTGGCGAATGACGTGGTACCACGTTTCCAGTTGTAGCCCCTCGGTATTGGCCTGGAAAACCTGCACCAGCATGTGGGGCAGCCCTAGCTGGCGCATGGCGGTGGAGCGGGTCGCGCCGTCGAGCACCATGTAGCCGTCGTCGGTCTGCATGACCAGCGGCGGGTTCTTCAGCAGGCCGGTGCGCTGCAAGCCCTGCGCCAGCCGGTCGACGCGCTTCTGATCGTACAACTCGTGTGGGAACACGTTGTCGCTGGGCACAATGCGCAGTGGCAGGACGGGTTCGATCACGTTGGCGGCGAAGAAGTCGAGGAACTTCTCGGCGATGGTGATCGCCCCGTCGCGCGCGGCGTCGGCGGTGAAGCCGGCGATGCGCGGCGTGGCGATAACCAGGGGGTGTTGCACCAGCGGGTTCTCCGGCGATTCGCCGCCGCCGAACACGTCGAGGGCCGCCCCGGCGATGCACTCGTCGTCCAGCGCCGCCAGCAGCGCCGCCTCATCGACCAACTGGGCATGGGTGGTGTTGATCAGGTAGGCACTGGGCTTCATGCGCTCCAACTGTTCCGCGCCAATCAGCGAGTGCGTCTCGGGCGTCAGCGGCGTGTGCAGCGTGACGAAGTCGGATTCGGCCAGCAGGTCGTTGAGATCGACCGACCGGACGTTGGCCTCCAGCGCCAGTTCGGGGGTGAAGTGGGGCTGGTTGACCAGGATCTTCATGCCGAACGCCTGGGCGCGCAGGGCCAACTGCCGCCCCTCCGGGCCAAAGCCCACGATGCCCAGCGTCTTGCCATAGAGGCCCATGCCGGTGTGCTGGGGACGCCGGCCAGCCCCCTGGCGCAGGCTCGTCTCCGCCCAGGGCAGCCGGCGGGCCATCGCCAGCAGCAGGCCCATGACGTGCTCAGCGATAGCCAGGGTGTTGGACGCCGGGGCGTTGACGACCTCGATCCCCCGCGCCCTGGCCGCCGTCACGTCGATGTTGTCCAGCCCGGGCATGGCCCTCCCGATGATCTTCAGGCGGAAGGCGAATTCCAGCAGATCGGCCGTCACCTGGGTCTCGCGGCGCACGATGAGGCCGTCGTAGTCGGGCAGAAGGACGCACAGTTCAGCCGGCGTCAGACCGGCGCGTACGTCCACGTCAACAGCCGCGGTCAGCAGTTCCAGGCCGTCTTCGTGGAGCGGCTCGCATACCAGGACGCGGGGGATTTGCTTCTCATTCACAGCGCGCCTCTACAGAGCCGGCAGCGGGTTCAACACGTTGCGATAGGCCACGCCACGCAGCGCGTCGGCCACCTGCTCGACGATCTCCACGCCCACTCGCCGCTGCGCCTCCTGGGTGCTCGCGCCCAGGTGGGGCGTGTGCAGCACATTGGGCAGGCCGATCAGCGGGCTGTGGGTCGGCGGCTCTTCCTGATATACGTCCACGGCAGCCGTGGCGACCTTGCCGCTGCGCAGGGCGTCGGCCAGCGCTTCCTCGTCGATCAGCTTACCGCGGGCTACATTCACGATGACGACGCCGTCTTTCATGCCGGCAATGGTCTGGGCGTTGATGATCCCCTTCGTCTCCGCGGTGGACACCGCGTGCAGGGTGATGACGTCGCTCTTGGCCAGCAGTTCCGGCAGCGACAGGAGCGACACGTCCAGTTGCGCCGCCGCGTCCATGCTCACGTAGGGGTCATAGGCCACCACGTTCATGCCGAACGCCTGGGCCCGCTGCGCCACCAGCCGGCCGATGTAGCCGAAGCCGATGATGCCCAGCGTCTTGCAGTACAACTCCGCGCCGACGAAATCGGCGCGCACCCATTGGCCGGCGGCCAGTGAGTTGTGGGCCTTCACCGTGTGGCGGTGGGCGGCCAGGATGAGGGCCATCGTCTGTTCGGCCGTGGCGACGCTGTTGGCGTGGGGTGTGTTCATCACCAGGATGCCGTGGGCCGTGGCCGCCTCGACGTCGACGTTGTCCACGCCGATGCCCGCCCGGCCGATCACCTTCAGGCGCGTGGCGGCGGCAAGCACGTCGGCGTCCAGGCGCGTGTCGCTGCGGATGATCACGGCGTCATAGGCGGGGATGACCGCTATCAGTTCTTCTTTCGTCAGGCCAGTTCGCACGTCATAGGCGACGTCGGCCATGCCGTCCAGCCGTTCCAGGCCGGGTTTGCCCAATTTGTCAGCGATAAGAATTTTGTAGGTCATGATGATCTCCTCTG
>NZ_JAYRVJ010000742.1:0-4295 GCF_041918635.1 Promineifilum sp. (SeqCode) | reverse complement strand
TGGGCACGCCGCTCTGGGAACAGGACGGGGTCGCCATCACCGGCGCCAGCGGCATCCACGCGCCCAACATCGGCCAATACGTCATGGCCCAACTGCTCGCCTGGGCCCACCGCGTGCCCAGCTGGCTGCGCGCCCAGCAGGTGGGCAAGTGGCCCACCAACCGCTGGGACACTTTCGTGCCCGACGAGCTGGCCGGGCGCACGCTGGGCATCATCGGCTACGGCAGCATCGGCCGCGAGGTGGCCCGGCTGGCGAAGGGCTTCAACATGACTATCCTGGTCACCAAGCGCGACGCCCGCCACACCCAGGACACCGGCTACCTGTTGCCCGGCTTCGGCGACCCGACGGGCGAACTGCCCACGCGCATCTACCCACCCGAGGCCACGCGCTCGATGGTGGCCCAGTGCGATTACGTGGTCATCACCACGCCCCTGACGCCGCGCACGCGCCACTTCTTCGATGAGACCGTCCTGCGCGAGATGAAGCCGACAGCCTACCTGATCAACGTCGGCCGCGGCGAGCTTATCCACGAGGAACACCTGATCAAGGCGCTGAAGCATGGCTGGCTCGGCGGGGCGGGGCTGGACGTGTTCGAGACGGAGCCGCTGCCGGAGAGCAGCCCGCTATGGGCCATGCCCAACGTCATCCTGACGCCCCACGTCAGTGGGTTCACGCAGCAGTACGACGAGCGGGCGGTTGACCTCTTCGCGACCAACCTGCGCCGCTATCTGGCCGGGGAGACCCTGTTCAACCTGGTCAACCGAGAAGAGGGGTACTAGGGGATAGGGGCTAGGGGCTAGGGGCTAGGGAAGAAGCATATCTCACGGAGTCCACATCCTCAGATGCGGAACGCGGCCCTGGCTGGCGGCCACGACGCGGGCGCGCATCTGAGGATGCGCACTCCGGCTAGGTATCTAGGGGCTAGGGGAGAGCGTTCTTCCCCTAGCCCCTATCCCCTAACCCCTATCCCCTAATCGGCGAGGTCTTTCACATCCTCAGCCGCCACAGCGGCCACGGCCTCGGCCGGGCGCGGCTGGTGGATGACGACGCGGGTGGTCGTGTGCTCGACCACGTCGCGCGTGCCCTTGACGTTCAACTGGTCGAACAGGAACTCGAACTGCTCCTGCAACACGCCGCTGATCTCGGCCAGCTGGGCCTCATCCAGCGTCCACCACTGCTCCTTGAACTGGCCGATGGCCCGCTTGCGGGCGGAGTAGAGGCTCTGCTCGTCCGTCTTGCCCGGCTTCCACTCGTCCTTGTGGTTCTCGCGCAGCCAGGTGTAGGCCTCGTCCACCACTTCCTTGGGCAGGTAGTCGAAGACGATGTTCTGGAAGTTGGTCGCCAGATGGATTTCGACCGTGCCTATCTCCGGGAACTTGTTGAAGGCGCTCGGCGGCAGCGTGGACGCGCCGTGCTGCACCGCGCCGCCCAGGCCGTACGATTCGCGGGCCACGCGGCTCAACTCGCGCAGCGTGTCGAAGTCCACCTTCACCTGGGCCAGCGTGCCATCGGGCAGCACCACGCCGCCGTGGCTCGTGCCCGTCTGCACGGAAATCTTGGAGATGCCGGGCACGCCGCCCGCGGCCGTGTCGGGCAGTTCGCGGCGGTAGCCCTGCATGAAGGCGTGCAGCTCCTCGACGGTCGAGTTCTTATGACCCACCTCGCCGATCTCGCCGCCCAGGGAGATCGTGATGCCCTCCGGCTCGATGGCGCGCACATAGCGAGTCAGTTCGGCGCACAGCGCGTAGTTGGTGTGCTGCTGCTCATCCAGCGTCGGGAAGCTGAGATCGACCAGCGTGGAGGTGTCGATGTCGATGTTGTAGAAACCGGCGGCGACAGCCTCGTCCATCAAGTCCTTGACCGCCTGCACTTCGGCGTCGGGGCTGCTCTTGTAGCGGCCGGCCGAAATCTGGAAGTGATCGCCCTGGATGAAGACGGGGCCGCGGTAGCCCTCTTTGATGGCCGCGGCCAGGACGCTGGCGGTGTACTCCATCGGTCGCTGGCCGGTGTAGCCGATCTCCGAGCGGGCGATCTCGAACAGCATCGCGCCGACGTTGTGCTTGTTGGCGGCGCGGAAGACGGCGCGCGAGGAGTTGTAGTTCATGGCCCGGATGTTCATGGCCGGGACGGTGAAGGTGGTGGGCACGTCGCCGCGGCCGATCGCCATGTACAACTGGTGGATGGACGACGGGTAGATGCCCAGGCCCTGGGCGATCTCCCAAATCAGCCAGCGGGCCGTGTCGCGCACGATGCCGCCGCCAAAGACGGCGGTGTGAATGAGGCCGTCGATCTTCTCGCGCAGCACCGGTTCGTCCTTCACGGTCACGATGTCGCCGTCGACGGTCACGACGCCGTCCAGGTGGCGCAGCAGTTCATCCATTGATTTTGCCTTCATGCTCAAATCTCCTTTCAGTATAAGAGGAAGAATCCGCAGATTACGCAGATTACGCAGATTATGGATGTGGTCACTGCGCTATCCGGTTACCCGTGGAGGCTTCGTTTGTTGGTAAGGGCGGATTGCCGCCGGTGGTGTTGCTGCCAGACCTGACAGGTGCGGGTGTTGCGGCAACGCCCACACCTGTCAGGTCTAGGGTCGGGTGCTTGGGCCGTTTCAACCGAGTTGAAGCATATCATACTTCATTGACCGCGGTCAGGACAATCGTCACGTCTTGCCTGGATGAATGTCACCCGTTGCCGACATTCGGTATACTCGAAGAAGAATCATCCGCAGATTAAGCAGATTATTGGGAAGACGTGACACGACGCATTGTGATCAAGATCGGCACGAGCGTGCTGACGGGCGGGACGCCGCGACTGGATCAGGCCCACATGGTGGAGCTGGCCCGCCAGTGCGCGGCCCTGCAAAGGGCGGGGCATGAGGTCATCGTCTGCTCGTCGGGGGCTATCGCCGTCGGCCGGGAGCGGTTGAACCACCCAGAACTGGCGCGCACGCTGGCCAATAAGCAGATGCTCGCCGCCGTCGGCCAGACGCGGCTGATGCAGATGTGGGAGCACTTCTTCGGCATCTACGGCCTGCTGGTGGGCCAGATGTTGCTGACGCGGGCCGACGTGGAAGACCGGCGGCGCTTCCTGAACGCGCGCGACGCGCTGCAAACGCTGCTGGCTCACCACATCGTGCCTATCATCAACGAAAATGACGCCGTCGCCACCGAGGAAATCCGTCTGGGCGACAACGACACGCTCTCGGCCCTGATCGCCATCCTGGCCGAGGCGGATCTATTGCTGCTGCTGACCGACCAGCCGGGGCTGTTCACCGCCGACCCGCGCACCGATCCGGCGGCGACGCTGATCCCGGAGGTGCGCCGCATTGACGAGACGCTGCGCGGCGCGGCCGGCGAGAGCGTGTCCGGCCTGGGCGTGGGCGGCATGTCCACCAAGCTGCGCGCCGCCGACCTGGCCCGCCGCGCCGGGGCCGAGGTTATCATCGCCGGCGGCCGCGTGCCCAACGTCATCGGCCGGGCCGCGGCCGGCGAGGCTATCGGCACGCGCTTCCCGGCCCTGGAACAGCCGGTGGAGAATCGCAAGCGCTGGATTCTGGCCGGGCCGCGGCCGGCCGGGGCGCTGCTGGTGGACGACGGCGCGGCCGAGGCGCTGGTGCGCGGCGGCAAGTCGCTGCTGCCGGCCGGCATCGCCGCCGTCGAAGGGGAGTTCAGCCGCGGCGACGCCGTCCTCATCCTGACCGCGGAGCGGCGGGAGCTGGCGCGCGGCATCACGCGCTACGACAGCGGCGACCTGCTGCGCATCGCCGGTTGCCGCTCCGGCGAGATCGCCGACCGGCTGGGGTATGCGTATGGCGCGGTGGTCGTCCACCGCAATGACCTGATCTTACTGTAGGGTGGGATGGCATCCCGCCACCGCAATGACCCGATCTTACGGTAAGGCGGGATGCCATCCCGCCCTACAACAGTGGAGAGAGTTATGACCAACCTGAACGCGATGGGCGCGGCGGCGCGCGCCGCCGCCCGACCACTGGCGACCCTGACCACCCGCCGCAAGAACGATGCGCTGCGGGCCATCGCCGACGAACTGGAGGCGCGCGCCGGCGAGGCGCTGGCCCAGAACGCGCGCGACGTGGCTGACGCCCGCGCCGCCGGCCAGAGTGAGGCCATCGTTGACCGGCTGCTGCTGGACGAGCGGCGCATCGGCGCTCTGGCCGCCGACACGCGCCGCGTGGCCGAGCTGCCCGACCCGGTGGGCGAGGAGCTGGAGAGCCGGCTGCTGCCCAACGGGATGCGCCTGGTGCGCCGCCGGACGCCCATCGGCGTCATCGGCGT
>NZ_JAYRVJ010000741.1:0-7097 GCF_041918635.1 Promineifilum sp. (SeqCode) | reverse complement strand
TCCTTGAGGATCTGAACAATCTGGCTTTCGGTGAATCGTGACCGCTTCATGTGGAATCCTCCTGGGCTGATTATGCCCGATTTTTCCACTTATGATTGGTACTGATTTGGGGGATGGTTACCCCTGCACGCTCTTCTGTGCTAGAGAAGAACCATCCCAGTATAATCCTCCCCAAACTCGCCAACCATCGCCGGAAAGCCCATCGCCCCCACCGCGCCCGATCAGGCGCGCCGCGGCCGCCGGCCCACGACCAGGAGGAACACGATGCTTGTCGAACACAGTGTTGTGATCAACCGGCCCACCGAAGAAGTTTTCGACGTCGCCACCTGTCTGCGCCGTTGCGTCGTCTGGCGCAGCGCGCTGTTGTCCTCGACGAAGACCAGCGACGGCCCCGTCGGCGTGGGGACGACCTTCGAGCAGGAGGTGCACGGCCTGGGCAAGACGTACCGCAACACGGCCGTCATCACCGACTACGAGCCGCCGCACCGCTTCGCCTACAAGCGCCTGACCGGGCCTGACGACGGAGCCGACTATCAGGCGCGTTTCGCCTTCGAGCAGGAGGGCGAGGGGACGCGCTACACGGTCTGGGTCGAGGGGAAATCGCCCGGCGGCTGGCTGCGCGTCCTGCCCACGTCGCTGTTGCGGCAATGGGTGCACAACAGCATCGCCCAGGAGATGGACACGCTGAAGGGGATGATGGAAAACGGCGTTGACCTGGAGGCGGCGTTGGCTGCTTCGTAGCCGAAGAATGGGACGCAGATGACGCTGATTTGGGCAGATTTTCGCGGATAAGAAAGCGTGATGTTTCTTATCCGCGAAAATCAGCGTTCAATCCGCGTTATCAGCGTCCCATCTCTTCTTCCCCTCGTCGCCCTAGCTCATCCGTGCTACACTAGCGCGCCATGACGCTGGAGCTTGACAAGCTGTCCCATGAGATGCAGCAGATGGCCCGCGCCGCGGCCGAACTGCGCCGGGAGCAGCGGCAGCGGGCGCGCCAGTTGCGCCGCCTGCTGGCCGAACACGCCACTGACTGGGCCGGCATCCGCGCCGGGCTGGCCAAGGCCGAACAGATCGCCGACCCCAAGTACTTCCGCGCCGCCGCGCCGCTGTCGGAGCGCGAACCGCTCGACGCCGCCATCTCCCCCGGCCCGCCGCCGGAGCGGGCGACCCTCATCGCTACCGACGGCTCGCAGATCATGCCCGACCGGCACGCGGCCTACCTCTACTATCTCGTCAACGTGGGGGCCATCGTCTATCACCACGGCGACGGCCGCGCCCCCGACATCCACACCTCGCCGCAACTCTTCTATCCCCAGGTGGAGGACGATCAGACCGAGGACGAGCCGGGCTTCGACAAGAGCGAAGTGACCATCGCCCGCGACCGGCGGGAGATCGAGACGCTGGCGAACCTGTGCGCGGCCTATCGGGGCAGCCCCGGCGGCGTCCTGGCCCTGCTCGACCAACGGCTGCTCTACTGGCCCATGGCCGGCGAGCGGGGCAGCGTGGAGGGCGTGGTGGCCGCCTGGACGCGGGCCATGCGCCACATCTACGAGACGGGCGCGCTACTGGCCGGCTACATCGACCGGCCGGGCAAGCGCTCGGTGGGAACGATGCTCCAGACGTTGCTCGACGAAGAGGACGTGGATTGGCGGGCGCTGGGCCGGCGGCCGATGGGCGGCGAATTGACCGACGCCGGCCTCTACGCCACGCTGCTCGGCCCCGGCCAGCGCAGCCCCGTCTTCGTGGACGTCTCCCCCACCAACCGGCGCTTCGCCGAAGAAGACCCCAATATCGAGGTGTGTTTCTTCTACCTGAACGCCGGCTCCAGCAACATCATTGTGGAGGACGAGCTAGACCCCGGCGGCGAGGCGCGGGCCGTGGCCCGGGTGGACATCCCGCGCTGGGTGGCCGACGACCCGGTGGCCGTGGCCGCCGTCCACAGCCTGATCTACGACCAGTGCCGCATCCTGGGCAACTACCCCTACGCGCTGACGCGGGCCGACGAACTGGCCGTGGTCGGCCGGGACGACGAGGCCAGCCTCAACGCCATGATCGACCTCGCCATGCAGCGCGCCGGCCTGAGCGGCAGCGAGACGGCCAAGCAAAGCGGCAAGGAGATCGCCCGCGGCGGCCGCACGCCACACAAAATGGGTGGGTGGCGGGGATAATGTAGCACGGGTTTCTTAACCCGTGGCGGGACGGAAGCAACAGGTTAAGAAACCTGTTCCACGAAAGGTGCATATGTCAGACATAGGCAACGAATGGTTACAGCAGAAGCCGCCGGTCGGGCGCGTGCTGCGGGCCAGCACGGCCGGCTTCGTCATCGGCTGCCAGGTGCAACAGCTCTCCGGACCGTCGTTCGGCTGCCTGGTCAAGGCCCAGCCGGTCGATTCGCGCGAGGCCATCTTCGGCCTCATCTACAACATGAACGTCGATGACGACCCGTTGGTGCGGCGGCTCATCCTGGCCGACAGCCCGCGCGAGGAGGTCATCAACGACCAGCGCCAGAACCGGCTGTTGCCCATCGAGATGAGCGTGCTGGCCGTTGGCTACTGTCTCAACGGGCGCTTCTTCCACGGCCTGCCGCCCCGCCCGCCGCTCAACCTCGACCCGGTCTACCTGTGCCACGAGCGGGCCGAACTCGTCCGCTTCACCGACCGGCTCGGCTACCTGCGGCTCATCCTGCGCGCCGTCGACATGGGCGTGCCGGTCGATCAACTGCTGGTCGCCCACGTGCAGGACGTGCACCGCCTGCGCGACTACGACACCGACTGGGCGACGGGGGTCATCGCCGAGGTGATCGAACTGCTACGCAACGACTACGAGACGCTCGTGCCCGTGCTGGAAGCCATCGGCGAGGCGCTGCCCAGCCTGGATGGCGTCGCCGGGGCGGTGGGGGGCTTCTGATGTTCGACCTGCCAACCCAAACGACCGAGGCGACCGCCCCGCTGGGCTACATCGTCGGCGGCGGCCTGAAGGAGGGCTTCCGCGTCCGGCTGACCATCCCGGCCGACAGCGTCCAGGAAGGCAGCTTTGTCGTCTGCGAGAGCGGGCGCTTCCGCTACTTCGGCCTGGTGACTGATCTCCAGCTAGGCTCCACCGACCCGCGCTTCGCCGACGAGCAGTCCGACCGGCTGCCGCTGACCATCCGGCGCGCCCTCTACGGCAAGACGCTCTACACCACGCTGGAGATGTACCCGACGCTGCTGGTCGATCTCGGCCCGGAGTTGACTTCGCCGGAGCGGGCCGAGTGGCAGGCGCGCGTCGACCGGGGCGAGGAGAACCCCGGGCCGAAGCCGGTCAAGACCGTGCCCGCTCACCACGCGCCCGTCCGCCCGGCCAACGAGGGGGACGTGGCCGCCATCTTCGGCGAGGAGGGCGGCAGCGTCTTCGCCATCGGCCAGACCATCGAGCAGGGCTACCCGGTCTGCCTCGACCTGAGCCGCTTCGTCAAGCGCTCCAGCGGCATCTTCGGCGCGACGGGCACGGGCAAGAGCTTCCTGACGCGCATGGTGCTGGCCGGGCTGATGAAGACGAACGTGGCCGCGGCCCTGGTCTTCGACATGCACAACGAGTACGGCTTCGACGCCCAAGACACCGACCGGGGCGAGCGGGTCTACGGCCTGCGCTCGCTCTTCGGGCGGTCGCGCGTCGAGGTGGCCGGGCTGGGGAAGGGGGCGATGATCGGCAACGACCGGGCCGACTTCGACGTGGAGATCGCCGCCGGCGACTTCACCACAGCCGACATCCTGTTGCTGGGCGAGACGCTCAACCTGACCGAGACCAGCGCCGTCACGCTGAGCGCGCTGGAGCGGTCGTTTGGCGACAAGTGGTTCGTCAAGTTCATGGAACTCGACCCGACGGCCGAGGTGACCGATGAGGCGGGCAAGCGATATCCCGCGCCCAACTCCGTCGCCTATTGGGCGCGCAGCGCCAACGTCAACGACGAGGCGGCCAAGGGGCTATACCGGCGATTGAAGCGCATCTACGACAAGGAGTACGTCGTCGACAGGCCGGCGGTCGATGCCGTGGGGGCCATCGTCGACCGGCTGGAGAACGGCCGCCACGTCATCCTGAGCTTCGGCCGGCACGAGCAGGAGGCGGACTACCTGCTCGTCTCCAACATCCTGACCCGGCGCATCCGCGACCGCTGGGTGAAGAAGACTGAGGAGCACCGGGGCAGCGTCGGCAGCGTCGCGCCGCCGCGCCCGCTGGTCATCGTCGTGGAGGAGGCGCACAAGCTGCTCAACCCCGCCGTGGCCGGCCAGACGGCGTTCGGCACTATCGCCCGCGAGTTGCGCAAGTATTACGTGACGCTGCTCATCGTCGATCAGCGGCCGTCGGGCATCGACGACGAGGTCATGTCGCAGTTGGGCACGCGCGTCACCGGCTGGCTGGGCGACGAGGACGACATCCGCGCCGTGCTCAGCGGCCTGTCCGGGCGCGACCAATTGCGCGGCATGCTGGCCCGTTTGCAGGAGAAGGAAGAGGTGCTGCTGCTGGGCTGGGGCGTTAAGATGCCCATCCCCATCCGCTCGCGGCGCTACGACAAGCGCTTCTACGACGAGATGCGCGGCCGGGCCGTCGCGCCCGCTGTCGCTACGCCCGGCCCCAAGCCGGTCTACACGCTGGACGACGCCAACGACGATTTATTCTGAAGAAATGGCTACGGATTGAGACGGATAACACGGATTTGTTGAAAATGTGAGAATCTATGGATCCGTCTTTTCTGTGATAATCCGTAGCCATTTCTTCTTCCCCGGCATTTGTTGTTTCACTGCCGCTATGCTACTATCTGCCCATTATCCGTTTTTCATTCATCATCTGGTGCGGGTTTCTTTTGTGATCGGCGGTGTCGGGCTGATGCTTCATTCTAGCGAACGGGATTTATCCCCATTATCCGTTGACGGCGCGGGCCGGTTAGACTGGTTCATCGCGGCATAGCCGGGCCACAGGAGGGCCGCGACGGGGGTCGCGGCTACGAAGTGCCCGTATATACACGCCGGGGGTGTACGCCCGGCGGTGGGATGGTGAATGCGCGGAAAGCATTCACCATTTTTGTTTGCCGGGGAGAAAGACAGTAGAAGAATCCGCAGATTTCGCAGATTATTCGTGAACAATTCGCGGCGTTTGCGTCACCCAGTATACAAAGGACTCATGATTTATCTTTTGTCATTCATAGGCACTGGAGTTATCGATTCATATGCACCCTCGGATTGAATTCATCTCGCGTATCATTGGGGCGCTGGTGCTGGGGGCCGCCCTGGCCATCATCGGCGTGCAACTGGCGGCCCTGGTCAATCTCGATCCGCTGCGCTACGGCATCGCCTTTGGCGTCGGCGGCGGGGTGCTGGGGGTCGTGTTGGGCTTCCTCTTCACGCCCTACGTGACCGTCCGGCCGATCAACGCCGTTCGCCAGGCGCTCTCGGCCATGCCCCTGGAGCGGCTGATCTCATTGATGATCGGCGTCTTTCTGGGCCTCATCGCCGCGGCGCTCTTCTCCATCCCCCTGTCGCAACTGCCGTCGCCGCTGCGGGAAATCCTGCCGCTGGCCTCGGCGCTGGGCTTCTGCTACCTGGGCGCGGTGCTGATGATGAACCGCTACCGCGACCTGCGGGACTTCCTGGGCGCGCTGCGGCCGTCGCGCGGCGCGGACAAGGTGGTCGAGGTCGAGAAGAAGAAAGAGGATGAGCCGGTTATCCTGCTGGACACCAGCGTCATCATCGACGGCCGCATCCTCGACATCGCCCGCACCGGCTTCATCCGCCAGACCTTGCTCGTGCCCAACTTCGTGTTGAAGGAGTTGCAGCATATCGCCGACAGCCCCGACAGCCTGCGGCGCAACCGCGGCCGGCGCGGCCTGGACATCCTGAGCATGATGCAGAACGAGTCGCCTGTGCCGGTGCGCATCACCGACATGGACGCGCCCCAGACGCGCGACGCCGACAGCAAGCTGGTGCTGCTGGCCCGCCGGCTGACGTGTCCCATCATGACCAACGACTACAACCTGAATAAGGTGGCCGAACTTCAGGGCATCACCGTACTGAACATCAACGACCTCGCCAACGCGGTCAAGGCGTCGTTCCTGCCCGGCGAGGAGTTGAGCGTGACCATCATCCAGGAAGGCAAGGAGTACGGCCAGGGCGTCGGCTATCTCGATGACGGCACGATGGTCGTCGTCGAGGATGGCTACCGCCTGATGAACCGCACCGAGCACGTGGTTGTGACCAAGGTGTTGCAGACCACCGCCGGACGGATGATCTTCGCCAAGCCATAATAGGGGATAGGGGATAGGGGCTAGGAAAGAGCGCTCTTCCCAAGCCCCTAACCCCTGGTATTGCCAGCCCACACTATTCGCTATATCCTCACCATCCAGACAAGTTGGAGACAGGTATGTCGCTCAGAATCTATAACGTGCTGACGAGGCAGAAAGAGGAGTTCACGCCCCTGACCGAGGGCAAGGTCAACCTCTATGTCTGCGGCCCCACGGTCTACGACTACTCCCACATCGGCCACGCCAAGACCTACGTCAGCTTCGACGTCGTCGTTCGCTACCTGCGCTACAGGGGCTACGACGTGCTCTACGTGCAGAACATCACCGACGTCGGCCACATGCTCGACACCGGCGAAGACCGCATCCTGAAGAAGGCGCGGCAGATGTCGGCCAAGCCCATGCAGGTCGTAGAGACCTACACCCGCCAGTACTTCGCCGACATGGACGCGCTGGGCGTGCGCCGGCCGGACATCAGCCCGCGGGCCAGCGGCCACATTCCCGAGCAGATCGCCATGATCGAGCGGCTGATCGAGGAGGAGCACGCCTACGTCGTGGATGGTTCGGTCTACTTCAACGTGGCCTCCTTCCCCGAGTACGGCAAGCTGAGCGGCCGGATCATCGAAGACCTGGAAGAGGGCGCGCGCGTGGCCGTGCGCGAGGAGAAGCGTCACCCGGCCGACTTCGCCCTGTGGAAGAAAGCGGAGCCGGAGCACATCCTGCGCTGGCCCAGCCCGTGGGGCGACGGCTTCCCCGGCTGGCACATCGAGTGCTCGGCCATGGCCGCCAAGTACTTGGGCGAGACCATCGACATCCACGGCGGCGG
>NZ_JAYRVJ010000740.1:0-1623 GCF_041918635.1 Promineifilum sp. (SeqCode) | reverse complement strand
GAGGTGGAATCATGCGAACAACCAGCGTGACCGCTCACTATGAGCGCAAGCTGAATACGGGTGACTATTCGAGCGTCACCCTGTCCACGTGGTCAACCGTGGAATTAGACGAAGGCGACACGGCCGCCGACGCCCTGGCCCTGGCAATGGAGAATTGCCGCGTCGCCGTGAAAGAAGCCGCTACCCCCTTCCTGAAAGCGGGCGCGGTTCCGGTGACAGTTGGTGAGCAGTTCGGCGGCTTGCCCGTCGGCGGCAATGGAGGCACATCATGATTAAGGCGCATGAGCAGCAGCTAGAGTTGCGGTTGCCGCGTATCGGCGTGATCCGCAAGGGCGGCAAGATGACCACGGGGGCGCGGCCCCAGGATACCCGGCCGGGCAAAGACCTCGACCACTTCCGCCTTGACCGCGCCGACCCGGCTGTCGCTGCCGCGTGGCTGGCGGCGTTCGGACCGGAACCAAAGACGATTAGCGGCTTCCTGCCCTACGCCGACCCGGCCGAGAATCTGCGCATCTGGGATGAACTCTGGCAGGGCAAGCGGCTCCTCTGGCGCGGCGACGGCGAGCGCTTGCACGTCAAGCTGGACGGAAATACTTACGTCCGCTACGCGCCGGGGGAAGGCCCCGCGCAACCGGCCGCGGCGGGGCAAAAGGTGGGGAGCGGCAAGGTAGGCCGCCTCTCGCGGTTGTGTCTTCTTCTCCCCCAGTTGCGAGTAGCCGGCATCTTTGAGATCATGTCATCGTCGGCGATTGACGCCGACGAACTGTGGGCCAATCTCATGTGGATTCGGTCAACCGTCGCTACCTTGCAAGGCGCGCCGGTGACGGTGTTCCGTGCCCCCCGGCAATTCAACGTCCCCAAAGAGGACGGTACGACAATGGCCGTTACCAAGCACATGCTCCACATGGCGCTTGACGGCCGCTATCTGGACGCGCTGCTGCCCAAGCCGGCCGCGCCCATGCTGGCCCCACCGGCCGCGCCTATGCTGTCATTGACCGGGCCGGCCGCGCCAGAGGATGACGCGCCGGATGAGGATGACGGCGACGCCGAATGGGAAGATGCGCCCCCCACCCCGGCCACGAACGGCAATGGCGGCGGCGGCCACGGCCAGCCGCCGGACGCCGGCCCGCTGCCCGATGACGAACTGACCATTGACGAGGCCCCGGCGCGGGATTTCGTCAACGTCGCCGCCGCGCTGTTGGACGCCGACGCCGACACGGTAAAGGCGCGGATGAAGGCGATGGGCTACGCCGGCATTCCCGGCAAGCCGGCCGACCGCGTAGCCGTCTATCGCCGGCTCAAAGCCGACCTGGGCGAGAACGTCCAGGCGGCGCTATTCGGCGCGGAGCCTGAGCCGGTCAAGTTCGTTGACCCGGCCTGACCACCGGGAGAGTTTGAGCATCGGGGCCGGGTTAGCCGCCCGGCCCCAGGAGGGTATGAGGATGAGCAAAAAGAAATCCGTAGTCGCGTATATCCTGCGCGGCGGCGAAGACGCGACGGGCAGGTATCGCGCTGAAATCGAGATTCAACGCGACAGCGAGATTGGCGAGCGGTCGATCCGGCGCTATCGCAGCACACCGCGCCGGCGCTGGCTTATTGAGCAGGCCGCCTTGATTTGGAATG
>NZ_JAYRVJ010000739.1:0-3947 GCF_041918635.1 Promineifilum sp. (SeqCode) | reverse complement strand
GTCGTCGAGACGTGGGCGGAGACGGACGCGCCGCCGCCCCTCTGCCCCCACTGCGGCGGTCTGCTGCGGCCCGACGTGGTCTGGTTCGGCGAGGCGCTGCCGGTCGACGCGCTGGAGCGCGCCTTCGCCGCTGCCCGCGCCGCCGAGGTGTTCCTGACCGTCGGTACGTCCGGCCTCGTCCAGCCGGCGGCCTCGCTGCCGCTGGAAGCGCTGGATGCCGGCGCGGTCGTGGTGGAGATCAACCCCGACGAGACGCCGCTCTCCCGCTGGATGACCCACACCCTGCGCGGCCCGTCCGGCCGCATCCTGCCGGCGCTGGTGAGCGCGGTTTGGGGTGAAGAATAGGACGCAGATAACGCTGATTCGGACGCTGATTTCCGCTGTCAAGCCAGAATCAGCGCCATCTGCGTCCCATTCTTTGTAGCCCATCGCCGCGCTATCTGTTATCATCCGGCCAATCTGAGCTAATCGCTTCCATGCGAGCCCCGCTATGAGCAAGACGGATAACCCCGCCCCCCTGAACCCCCTCTTTCTGGAGATACTGCGTTGCCCCGTGGCCGTGCGCGACAAGACGCACAGCCCTGACCCCGGCCGGCTGCGGCTTGTCCGCGGCTGTTGGCTGGTGTGCGATGAGTCGGGCATGAAGTACCCGATTCGCGACGGCATTCCCATCATGATGATCGAGGAGGGCGAGAAGTGGCGCGGCGTGGCCGAAGAGGCGCTCCCTGTCCCACCGCCCCCCGGCTGATCGTTCGTTGTAGTACAGGATTCTTATCCTGTGCTCGGCACAACCATAGCACGCTCGGTCAGGAATGGCCGAGCGACGCCAGCGACGATTTGATGAAGACGATTCTGCAGATCGAGGACAACTTCGCCAACAAGCGGCTGGTCGAGCGTGTGCTGGAGCCGCACGGTTATCGGCTGCTGCACGCCGCCGACGGCCAGACCGGCATCGATATGGCCTTCCGCGAACAGCCCGACCTCATCCTGCTCGATATGGGGCTGCCGGACATGGACGGACAGACGCTTGTGGCCGTCTTGCGCGAGTCGCCGCAGTTCGCCTACGTGCCCATTGTGGCGTTGACCGCCTGGCCGGAAGCCATCGCCAACGAGATGGCCTCGCGTTACGGCTGTACGGGCTGCATCTCCAAGCCGATCAGCGTCGCCGAGTTCGCCGGCCAGATCGCGGCCTATTTGGAGGGCTGAGCCGCGCTATCGTCGCCGGGATCAGGCGTCCACCGCGACACACATCGTAGGGGTAGAAAATCTGCGAAATCTGTGGATGCTTCTTCCCCCAGCAAGGAACCATCAGAAGTACCCAAGATGATCCTTTTACCTGCCAGCGAGTTCACCCTTGATGAGCTGACCGACGCCTATAACCAGACCCGCACCGACTACCTCATCCCCATGCCCATGAACCCGGCGCGGCTGGGCGAGTACATCACCCTCTATGACGTGGACATGGTCGCCTCACGCGTGGCCGTCACCGGCGAGCAGGTCGTCGGCCTGGGCATGCTCGGCAAGCGGCCCGGCAGCGGTTGGTTGACGCGCCTGGGCGTGCTGCCGGAGGGCCGCCGGCAAGGGGTCGGCAGCGCCCTCCTGCAAGGATTGCTAGACCAGGCGGAGGCGGAGGGCCTGTCCGAGGTCTGGCTGGAGGTCATCAAGGGCAACGAGCCGGCCCGGCAACTCTTCCTGAAGTACGGCTTCCGGCCGACGCGCGAATTGGTCATCGGCCGCCGGCCGCCGCGGGCCCCGCGCGATATGGCCGCCATCCTGGCCGCGGACAAGATCGACTACCTCCAGCACGACGAGGCCATTGAGTTGCACTGCGACCGGCACGTGCGCCCCAATTGGCTCAACGCGGTCGAGAGCATGCGCAACGTGCGCCGCCTGGCGGCAGTCGAGGAGCCAGGGCGCGAGACGCAGCATCAAACGCCCCACCTGTCGGCCATTCTGGTGAAATTCAAGGACGGCGCGAGCGGCTGGGTCTCCTACCAGGCCACCGCGCTGCAACTCAAGCGCATCTGCCTTGAGGTGCGGCGCGGCGACGAGGCGGCCGTCGCCGCCAATCTGTTGGCGATCCTGCACCGCCTACACGCCACTCAGGACGCCACCATCGAGAACATCCCCGACGATGCCCGCTGGCAAGGCTCGCAGCGCGCGGGGTACTTTGAGGTCTTCCGCCGCATCGAAATGGTGCGCCAGATATAAGAAGAAATGATCCGCAGATTTCGCAGAGTTCAGAAAAATCTGCGTAATCTGCGAAATCTGCGGATTATCTCTTCAAGAGAAGGTCTGAATATGATTGAGCCAGAGGCAGTACTCCGCGCGGCGGAGCGCATTGCGGGCGTGGCCCACGTCACGCCGGTGCTGACGTCGCGGACGCTTGATGAGCGCACCGGCGGCCGCGTCTTCTTCAAGTGCGAGAACTTCCAGCGCATGGGCGCGTTCAAGTTCCGCGGGGCCTATAACGCCATCAGCCGGCTGAGCGACGCCGAACGGGCGGCCGGGGTCATCACCCACTCCAGCGGCAACCACGCCCAGGGCGTGGCCCTGGCCGCGCGGCTGCTGGGCGTGCGCGCCGTCGTCGTCATGCCGGAGGACGCCCCACCCAACAAGCGCGCCGCCACCGCCGGTTATGGCGCGGAGATCGTCACCTGTGACGCCCTCTACCGCGAAGAAGTGACCGCTCAACTCATCGCCGACCATGGCTACACCCTGGTGCACCCCTTCGACAACGACGACATCATCGCCGGGCAGGGCACGGCCGCCCTGGAACTGTTCGACGAGGTGGGCCTGCTCGACTACCTGTTCGTGCCCGTTGGCGGCGGCGGACTGATTAGCGGCTGCGCCCTGGCCGCCCAACTGCGCGCGCCCGACTGCCGCGTCGTCGGCGTGGAGCCGGAGCTGGGCGCGGACGCCAATCGCTCCTGGCGCGACGGCGCGGTTTTCAAGCTCGATGCTGTGCCGGCCACCATCGCCGATGGCCTGCGCACGCGGGCTATCGGCCAGCGCAACCTGGCGATCATGCGCCGCTACCTGGCCGACATGACCACGGCCAGCGAGACCGAGATTCTGGACGCGCTGGAGTTCATCTGGGCGCGGCTGAAGATCGTCGTCGAGCCGAGTTCGGCCGTGGCCCTGGCCCCGCTGCTGGCCGGGCGCTACCCGCTGCCGCCGGGGGCGCGGGTGGGCGTCCTGCTCAGCGGCGGCAACGTCGATGTGAGTGGGTTATTACAGCGGATGCGGAGCGCGGAAGATGGACAGCCGGCGGCCGACGGCGGACGGCCGACAGCGCGCGGCGGTCAGCAGGCATCGGCTGATGGCCGTCCGGCGCGCGTCCTGCTCTGTACGCCGCTGGAGGAGCCGGCCCGCGCCCTGCTGGCCGAGGTCGCCCAACTGGACGAAGCGCCGGACGCCGACGAGGAGACGCTCATCAGCCGCATCGGCGACTACCAGGCGCTCATCGTCGGGCGGCGGCAGTCGATCAGTTCCCACGTCCTCAAGTACGGCTACAACCTGAAGGCCATCGGCAGTCTGGACAGCCACCTCGCCAACATCGACGTGAGCGCCGCGCGCGCCCTGGGCATCGCCATCGGCGCGCCGGCTGACAGCCGCGCCGTCGCCATCGCCGAGCACACCGTCGGCCGCCTGCTGGCGCTGGCCGAGCGGTTCGGCGACGGCCGGCTGGCTGGCAAGACGCTGGGCCTGGTCGGCTACGGCGCGGTCGGCCGCCAGGTGGCCCAACGCGCCGCGGCGTTCGACATGCAAATCCTGGTCAACCAGCCGCGCCTGACGCCCGAGCTGGCCCTCGACCCCGGCGTTCGGGCCACCGACTTCGCCGACCTGCTGCGGCGATCGGACTTCGTCAGCCTGCACATCTCCTTCCGCGGCCACGCCGAGGCGATCATCGGCGCGGATGAGCTGGCGCTGATGAAGCCGTCGGC
>NZ_JAYRVJ010000738.1:0-1945 GCF_041918635.1 Promineifilum sp. (SeqCode) | reverse complement strand
GGCTAAGGGCAACCCGGCTTTCGTAGACGACATCGAGATGCGCGGGATGCTCTACGCCCGGTTGCTGATCAGCCCCCACGCCCACGCGCGGATCGTGGACATTGACGACAGCGCGGCGCGGGCGTTGCCCGGGGTGCGGGCAGTCGTCCATTACAAGAACGTCGAGCGGGTGAAATACGCCTCCGGCGGCCAGTCTTACCCCAACCCGCCGCCGCACGATCAGGTCAGCTTCGACAACAAGGTGCGCTACGTCGGCGACCGGGTGGCCGCGGTGGCCGCCGACACGCTGGAGATCGCCGAGGAGGCGCTGAAGCACATCCACGTGACCTATGAGGTGCTGCCAACCGTCTTCGACGAGAACGAAGCCATGCAGCCGGACGCGCCGGTCATCCACGACGAAGAAGACACGGTTGGCATCCACGACGCGGCGCGCAACGTCGTCCACCATATCCACGCCGAGTTGGGCGACGTGGCCCAGGGCTTCGCTGAGGCCGACCACGTCTTCGAGTACACCTATTACGTGCACCAGGTGCAGCAAGCGCCCATCGAGCCGCACATCGCCATCAGCTGGTGGGACGCGGACGAGCGGCTGGTCATCCGCACCTCCACGCAAGTGCCCTTCCACGTGCGGCGGATGGTCGCGCCGCTGTTGGGGCTGCCGGTCAGCCGCATTCGCGTTATCAAGCCGCGCATCGGCGGCGGCTTTGGCGTGAAGCAGGAGATGCTGATCGAGGATATCGTCGGCCACCTGACCATCGCCACCGGCCGGCCCGTCCGGCTGGAGTTGACCCGCGCCGAGGAGTTCCACAGCAGCCGCACGCGCCACCCCGAGACGATCACCTACAAGACGGGTGTGATGGCCGACGGCACGCTGCACAGCATGGAGATGAAGGTGCTCGGCAACACGGGGGCCTACGGCACGCACGGTCTGACCGTGCTGACTGTGTCCGGCCTGCGCGGTCTGAGCAGCTACAACTGCCCCAACCGGCGCTTCGACTGCCACGTCGTCTACACCAACCTGCCCGTGCCGGGGGCCTACCGAGGGTACGGCGGCCCGCAGGCGCTCTTCGCGCTGGAATGCCACATGGACGAGATCGCCCATGGGCTGGGCATGGATCCCATCGACCTGCGCCGCAAGAACTGGGTGCAGGCCGGCGACACACTGCCGATGGCCGTGCTGCTGGGCGAGGGCGAGAAACAGACCGTGATCGACGCGCCGCAGATCCAGTCGTGCGGGCTGGCGGAGTGCTTCACCCAGGGTATGGCCGCCATCGGTTGGGAGCGCAAGGACGACCCGGCCTGGCGCACCGTACCCGGCAAGCCCCACGTCCGGCGTGGGCTGGGCGCGGCGATGGGTATGCATGGCACGGCCATCCCCGGCCTGGATATGGGCGGGGCCAGCATCAAGATCAATGATGACGGCTCGTTTAACCTGATGGTCGGCGCGACCGATCTGGGAACCGGCTCCGACACCATCCTGGCCCAGATGGCGGCCGAGGTGCTGGGCATACCCCTATCGGACGTGATCATCTACTCCAGCGACACCGACATGACCCCCTTCGATACCGGCGCCTATGCCAGCTCGACGACCTACATCTCCGGCACGGCCGTGACCCGCGCCGCGGCGCAGGTGGCCGATCAGGTGCGCGAACGGGCGGCGCTGATGCTCGACCTGCCGGAGTGGCGGGACATCCGGCTGGAGAACCGGCAGGCCATCGCGCCAGACGGTCGCTCGGTCAGCATGGAGCGCATCGCCCTGCACTCGTTGCACCAGCACGACCAGCGGCAGATCATGGCGACGGCCTCCTACGTCAGCAGCGCCTCGCCGCCGCCCTTCGCCGGGCAGTTCGCCGAGGTGGAGGTGGATACGGAGACGGGCCAGGTGACGGTGACCAAGCTGGTCATGGCCGTGGACGCGGGCGTGCCCATTAACCCCCTGACGGCC
>NZ_JAYRVJ010000737.1:0-1594 GCF_041918635.1 Promineifilum sp. (SeqCode) | reverse complement strand
GCTCTACGGCGGGCTGGAGGTGGAAACGACCCTCGATCCGAAGGCGCAGCCGTTCCTCTATGACCACGCGATGGAGGGCACGCCCCTGCTGCCCGGCGTCATGGGCACCGAATCGTTCGGCCAACTGGCGCGGGCGCTGGCCCCCGGCTACCGGGTGGCGGCTGTCTTCGACGAGCAGTTCCACGCGCCCTTCAAGTTCTACCGGATGAAGCCGCAGACGCTCTACCTGAGCGCCACGGCGGCCCCGGCGGCTGACGGCAACCTGGTGGCGCGGACGGCGCTGAAGTCGGTGCGCGAGCTGGGCAAGCCCGGCCTGCCGCCGCAGGAGAAGGTGCACTTCACGGCCAAGGTGCTGCTGGGCCGCGAACTCGACGCCAAAACGGTGGCGTTCGCGCCGCCGGCGGCCGAGACGCTGCCTATCACCGCCGACGCCATCTACCGCATCTACTTCCACGGCCCGGCCTACCAGGTGCTCGAGCGGGCGGACGTGCAGGGCAACACGGCCGTCGGTCTGATGGCCGCCGGCCTGCCGGCCAACACCAACCCGGGCGAGCCGGCCTCGGTCATGGCCCCGCGGCTGATCGAACTGTGCTTCCAGACGGCCGGCGTGTGGGACATCAAGACGAATGGCACGATGGCCCTGCCGCTGGGGATCGAGTCGGTGACGACCTATCGCCAGCCGGAAGCGGCCAACGGCCAACGGCTCTACGCCCTGGTCGAGGCGGTGGACGGCGGCGACGCCTACCACGCCCTGGTGGTCGATGAGAGCGGCGCGGTCTACGTAGACCTGAAGGGGTATCGCACCGTCGATCTCCCCGGTGAGGTTAGCCTGTAATCAGAAGTTCGTAGTCAGGCGATTCAACGTCGTTCTGCACGCAGGTGCGACCCACCTTCTGAGGTGGGTTGCACCTGACAAAGAAGGACGGCGATGAATCGCCTGACTACTTACCCCACAAACCGCCCGCCGGCCCTCCCTCTCCCGGCGGGCGGTTTGCTTTCCAGCTATAATCCGGCGACCATGTACGGCGAAGCACACAGCGGTTCCCTGACCACACCCGGCGGCGCAATCTACTGGCTTTGCCAGAACGGCGCGGCCCATGCGTCGCCGGACACGACCGGTGGGTCACTCAGCCCGGAGGAATTAGCCGCATTCGCCGCGCTGAAAACCGACAAGCGCCGTCGCGACTGGCTGCTCGGCCGGCTGACGGCCAAGCGGCTGCTGCGGCGCGTGCTGGCCGACCTGGGGCACGATCTGCCACCGGACGGCATCGTTGTGTTGCGACACGCCGACGGCTGGCCGCAGGTGTCGCTGCCGGCGCTGGGCGACGCGGCCCCGGCGCTGACGCTGTCCATCAGCCACGCCGGAAAGTGGGCGTTCTGCGCGGCCATGCTGGGCGAGAGCCGGCCGCTGGGCTGCGACATCGAGGCGATTGAGCCGCGGTCGGATGGGTTCATTGAGGACTACTTCACGGCGGCGGAGCGAGAGCTTGTAGCGCAGGCTTTCAGCCTGCACCACGTCTACGCCAACGCCATCTGGAGCGGCAAGGAAGCGGCGCTGAAGGCCATCCGGCGAGGGTTGGCGGAGGATACGCGG
>NZ_JAYRVJ010000736.1:0-11822 GCF_041918635.1 Promineifilum sp. (SeqCode) | reverse complement strand
ACGTCAGTTTGAATACGATGGGGGCGGGGTTCACGACAGGCGCTCAACACCTGACGGCGATTCGGCGCTTCGCGGAAACATTTGTGGTCGGCAATTAACTGGCCGGATAATGTCCCCTCTCTTGTAACAGCCGTCGATGCTGTACACGCGTCGGCTCGTTAAGCTGCAAGACGGCGACAGTGCCTCGCCCGATAGCGGTCAGACCGATGATCTCCGCCCCATCCAGTGCGAAATGCTCGCTCCAGTGATCACGGCGCGGATCGAATAGCCGCACGAGCTGCTGAGTCTCCGGATCAATCGTGGCAATGTCGCTGCCCTTGTTCCGGTTACAGACGGTGCAAGCGAGCGCCAGATTATCGGGTTCAGTAGGCCCGTTATGCTTCAGGGCGCGAATGTGGTCAACGGTGTGCCTAACCGTTGAGTGGGCTTCGGGCAATAGGCAGTATTCGCAACGCTCGTCCGCGCGGGCGGATACAAGCCGGCGCAATGGAGGTGATATGGTGATGCGTGTCACGGTGCGGATGGATCATCTATGCTGGGTTCGCGTGGAGATGTGCTTTTAATAAGTCAAAGAACTGGATCACCTGCACGTAGCCATCCAATTCTGCCCGCTCCTGAGGCGCCTGGGTACCGGCACTGCCCAGAAATAGCAGTTCCTCGATGCGATCCTGTACCGCGTCCGACAACTTGAAGTCCAGGATGTCCTGAACGTCCGGCGCCTGCGCCAAGAATTCAATGACTTCCCTCCACGCTTGATTGGCGACAAACGCGTCGTCGGGCATGTTCAGCGTCTGGTTGTATAGAACAGCCGCTAATACCTCAGGAAGCTGGTCGCCGATTTGCTCCAGCCGCGCGGCCAACTCATCCGGAACCTCAAGCGTTATTGTTGCCATGCGCGCATTATAGCATAATTCCCTCATGGAACTCCTCGGCGGCCCCCTCTTCGCCGTCGCCGGCGCGGGCGAATCGCACGGCCCCGGCGTCGTCACCATCGTCTTCGGCTGCCCGCCCGGCCTGTGGCTGGAGCGTCAGCGCATCCAAGCGTGGCTGGATCGCCGCCGTCCCGGCGGCACGCGCCACGGCACGCCCCGCCGCGAATCCGACCGCGTCACCTTCCTGGCCGGCCTCTACCAGGACGACCACGACCGCCTGACCGCCGGGCCAACGCTGGCGCTGGACGGCGACGACCCGCAAGCCGCGGCCACCTACGACGCCGGCTACACCACCGGCGAACCCATCGCCGCCGTCGTCCTCTCCACCGCCGGACGCGCCGGGGCCTATGAGCAGTTTCGCGGCCCGACCGGTGCAGTGCGCCCCGGCCACACCGACCTGGTCAAGCACTACCAGTCGGGCGGCTTCGTGGACATCCGCGGCGGCGGCCGGTCGAGCTACCGCTCCACCATCTCCGACGTCATCGGCGGCGGCATCGCCCGGCTCTACCTGGAACGCGCCTTCGGCACGGTCTTCCTGTCGTCGGTCGTCGGGGTCGGCCCGCTGCGCGCCGAACGGACGCTGGCCGCGGCCGTGGCCGAGCTAGGCCCGCGCATCGCCGACGAGCAGGTTAGCGCGCTGTCCGCCGCGCTGGATGGTACGTGGGACGAGGTGGGCATCCCCACCATCGACGCCGCCTTCGCCGCCGCGGCAGCCGACCTGATCAAGCAGACGCGCGTGGCCGGCGACTCGCTGGGCGCGGTGGTCGAGGTCGTTGGCCTCAACGTCCCGGCGCTGGCCGGCGACCCGCTCTACCACAGCCTCAAGCTGCGGCTGATGGGCAGCCTGGGCGGGCTGCACGCGGCACAGGCGTGCGAGATCGGCGACGGCGCGGCCGTGGCCGGCCGGCGCGGCAGCGAGAACAACGACCCTATCCGCGGAACGGGCTATGCACGCAATAGCCACGGCGGCCTCATCGGCGGCATCACCACCGGCAACCCGCTCGTCGCCCGCGTCGCCTTCAAGCCGACCAGCTCCATCGCCCGGCCGCAGCAGTCGGTGCGCAAAGACCTGGCGGAGATCGACTTCGAGTTGCGCAAGGGGCGACACGACCCCTGCGTCGGCGTCCGCGCCGGGGTCACGCTGGAGTCGCGCATGGCTATCGAGGTCATGAACGCCGTCCTCATGCACGCCGCGCGCCACGTCGATCCGGCCGACTTTGACCTCTTCCCGACTGAAGAGTAAGAGGAACACAGAGAGACACGGAGATTACACAGAGGGACACAGAGCAGGAACCCTCTTCTTCTCTCTGTGTCACTCTGTGTTCCTCTTGCATTTGCGAAAAAATGCACAAACGCGCTCGGCGGAGTCCGGACGTATTGCTCAGTTACAAGCGGCCTCTCTCATGGTATACTGGCGGCTTAGTACGTTGCCCAGCAGCCACCATTCATCCGGCGCCACTCACCACACCACACTCACACGGACGGCAGCCACGCTGCTCCACTACATCGTTGACCGCGGATGGCGATAACACCAGGCTGAGCCATACAAATGGAGCCTGGCGCGAGCGGATTCACAACCCTATCGTCTCACCATCAATAAGGGGGTTCACGATGACGAACTTGCTGCTCTATACCGAATCGAGACAAACGCTGGCCCGCGCGCGCGGCGAGGCGGTGATGCAACCTATCGCGTCCGTCTGGTTCGATGGGCCGGACTTGATGTTCCCCGACGAATTCTTCGAGGAACTCTCCTATCGGGCGGCCGACGCGCCCACGTCGCGCCTCCCTCTCTTCGACGACCTGTTCGACTGGCGCCCCGCCCCCCAGCCCGCCTTCGCTGACTAAGCCAAAAAAGACGCGGCCACCCGCGTCTTTTTGATTTTCATCATCAACTAACTCTTGATTCTCAATTCATAATTCCTAATTCTTAATTTCTCCCCCCTTCCACTCGCACGCCGTCGCATACGTAATCACCTCAAACCCATGCCGGGCCACGATGGGCCGGCTCATCTCCCCGGCGTCGATGGTCAGATAGCGCACGCCGCGCGCCCGCGCCTCCTGGACGCGGACGGCCAGCAGCGCGCTGTAGAGGCCGCGCCCCCGGTACTCCTCCAGCGTCGAGCCGCCCCATAGCCCGGCAAAGTCGCCCGGGTGGAAGTAAATCCAGCCCGCGCTGGCCGGCACGTCGCCGGCATAGGCGACGTAGATGCTAAGGTAGCCAGGGATCGCCATGTGACTGCCAAGGCGCCCGTAAATCCAGTTGAAGTCTTCTCCCCACACCTTCTCCAGAATGCCGGCGACCTCGGTCAGTTGCGCTGGGTCGAGTATCCGCCGCACGTCGACGGCCGGCGGGGCCAGCAGCGCCGGCGGCGCGGCCTCTACGTCTAGCACCATGATCGCGTCCGGCTCCTCCGCCTCGAAGCCGCGGGCCACCAGCCGCTCCACCAGGTCGGCCGGCCGGTCGTGGCCGTAGACCTTCCACTCGAAGATGAGATCACGCTCGCGAAAGTAGGCGATCTGCTCGTCGATGGCCGCGTCGGCCGTCGTCTCATCCAGATCGCTGTAGAGCACAAAGCTCATCCCTGGCCTGTCGCGCACGAAGCGCACCAGGTGGGGCAGTATGTCTTTGCGCATGTCCGGGTAGTCGATCTCCCGGCGCTGTTCCCGATCATAGAGCGCCAGCACTTGTCCTACATCCATCACGATCCCCTCACTACTGCGTTTTATCCGTTTCAGGTATTCTAGCGGAAATCTCCATTGTAGGGCGATTTGCCAAATCGCCGTACCAAAAGCACTATGGACTACACCACCTATTTCTGGCAAGGCCAACTGACCAGCCTGCGCCCCGTCAAGCCCGAAGACGCCGAGACCGCCTATCGCGACGCCTTCGACAGCCCCGGCCGCCAGGTGCTGCAACTGGGCATCGAACTGCCGCGCAGCGTCGAGGAGTGGCGCGACAGACTCAGCCGTTACGCCGAATGTCGCGACGTGGATGGCGTCATCCTCTTCACCATCGAAGACCTGGACGGCCATGACGTTGGCGGCCTCTCCTACCACACCCGCGACCGCAAAAACGGCAACTTCAGCTTCGGTGTCAGAGTGCCCGCGATTCACCGCCGGCGCGGCTATGCCGCCGACGCCGCGCGCATCCTCCTGCGCTACGCCTTTCTGGAGCGGCGCTATCACAAGTGCAACTCAGCCTGTATCGCCACCAACACCGCTTCGGCCGCGCTGCATCGAGCGCTGGGCTTTGTGGAAGAGGGCGTGCGACGGGACGAGGTCTACTTCAACGGCTGCTACAACGACGTGCTGCTATTTGGCCTGATGCGCGCCGAGTTCGACGCCAACGACGCGCCTCACCGGCCGGCGTGGATTCGTTGACCGGCTCCCTTGAATTGCGTCTCATCACGTTATAATATCTTTGACTGAAGAATGAGCAGGTGTGGGATACGCATGAACGCTGAAGACATTCGCCGCGTCCTCGTCGTGGGGGCCGGCACCATGGGTCAACAGATCGCTTGGCAGTGCGCCATGCACGGCTTCGACGTGGCGCTCTATGACGTGGACGGCGCGGCGCTCGACCGGGCGCTGGCGCGGGTGCGCGGCTTCGCCGACAGCCTGACGCGCCACGGCCGCCTGACGCCCGACGAGGCCACGGCGGCCCTTGACCGCCTGCAAGGCGTGGCCGACCTGGCCGAGGCAGCCGGCGCGGCCGACCTGGTCAGTGAGTCCGTGCCCGAAGACCCGGCGCTGAAAGGGCGCGTCTTCGCCCAATTGAACGAACTCTGCCCGCCAGAGACGATCTTTACGACCAACACCTCCACGCTGCCGCCGTCGCTCTTCGCCGCGGCCACCGGCCGGCCCGACCGCTTCGCCGCGTTGCACTTCCACCTGCCGACCTGGGACGCCAACGTGGCCGACGTCATGACCGCCGGAACCCCGCCCGGCGGGGCCACGTCGCCGGAGACGCTGGAGACCGTCGCCGGCTTTGCCCGCCGCATCGGCCAGATTCCCATCGTCCTGCGCCAGGAGCACCCCGGCTACGTCTTCAACGACATGTTCAACGCCCTCAACACGGCGGCCATCAACCTGGCCGCGACCGGCGTCGTGCCTATCGAGGATGTAGATCGCGCCTGGATGGGCATCATGAAGACGCCCACCGGCCCCGGCGGCTGGCTCGACGCCATCGGGCTGGATACCGTCTGGAAGATCACCAACTACTGGGCCGGGCTGGCCGGCGACCCGCGGCTGAAACAGAACGCCGCCTTCCTGAAGGGCTACATCGACCAGGGCCGCCTGGGCCTGAAGACCGGCCGCGGCTTCTACAACTACCCCAACCCGGCCTACCGCGAACCTGGATTCTTGGAAGGCAAACATACCAAGTAGCATGACGGCCTACCCCATTGATCGCTACCTCAACGTCAAACAGGCCCACACGCCTAGCTTCAGCAGCGACGGCCGCTGGGTGGCTTTCATCTGCGACCTGACCGGCGTGCCTCAGGTGTGGCGCGCCTCGCTGGGCGCGGCCGCGCTCAGCACCGACCCGGTCGTGCCCATGCCAGAGCAACTCACCTTCACCGAGGATCGCGTCCTCTGGCTGCGCCACTCGCCCGCGCCCGGCGACAACCGCCTCCTCTTCACCCGCGACCGGGGCGGCGACGAAAACGCCCACCTCTATCTGCTCGATCCGGCGACGGGCGTGGAAACGTGCCTGACCGCCGGCCATGACGGCGTGATGCACATCCCCGGCGAGTGGTCGCCCGACGGCCGGACGCTGCTCTTCGCCGCCAACCGCGCCCACCCCGGCCACTTTGGCGTCTACCAGCAAGCGCTCGATGAGCCGGCGGCGCGGCTGCTCTGGCAGAGTGACGAACCTGGCTATCTCTACAACCTGTGCCGCAACCCGGCCACCGGCTGCCTCCTCTTCGCGCGGGTGGGCCGCTCGGCGGCGCACGACTTGCTGGAGCTGGACCCTTCCACCGGCGCGGTGCGCCAACTCAACCCACCCGACCGACCCGCCCGCTACCACCACGCGACTTACAGCGTCGACGGCTGCCACGCCTACGCCGTCACCGATCTGGACAGCGACATGATGAACGTGGCCCGCGTCGATCTGGCGACCGGCCAGTGGGAGGCGGTAGTCACGCCCCTGTGGGAGATCGAATACTTCGCCGTGGCCCCCGACGGCCGCCACATCGCTTTCACCATCAACCAGGCCGGCTACAGCCGGCTCGAATTATTCGATCTGGTCAGCGGCGCAGCGCGGCCCGGCCCGGCTCTGCCCGATGGCGTGTTAGGCCGGTTCGACGAGCGGCTGGCCTTCTCCGCCGACTCCCGCATGCTGGCCTTCTCCTACTGCACGCCGACGCGCACGAGCGACGTCTACGTCTGGGATTGGGCAGCGATGGGCGACAGCGTCCGGCCGGTCACCCGCATGACCCATGGCGGCATCCCGCGCGACTCGTTCGCCGAGGCCGAACTGGTACGCTACCCCACTTTCGACGGCCGGGAGATTCCCGCCTGGCTCTACCGGCCCCAGCACGCGCCCGGGCCGTGGCCGGTCGTCGTCCAGGTGCACGGCGGGCCGGAGTCGCAGGTTCGACCCTGGTTTGATTTCCTGACCCAATACCTGGTCGGCCAGGGCCATGCCGTGCTGGCTCCCAACGTGCGCGGCTCCACCGGCTATGGCAACGCCTACGGCCATCTGGACGACGTGGAGAAACGGCTTGACAGCGTCGCCGACCTGGCCCACGCCGCGCTGTGGCTCAAGAGCCGGCCGGACATCGACGGCGAGCGCATTGCCGTCCTGGGCGGCAGCTACGGCGGTTACATGGTGCTGGCCGCGCTGGCCTTCCACCCCGATCTGTGGGCGGCCGGGGTGGACATCGTTGGCATCAGCGACTTCGTGACCTTCCTGGAGAACACCAGCGACTATCGCCGCCAGCACCGCGAATCGGAGTACGGCAGCCTGGCGACCGACCGGGAGCTGTTGACGCGCATCTCGCCCATCCACCACGTCGAACGGATGACCGCGCCGCTCCTGGTCCTCCATGGCGCCAACGACCCGCGCGTGCCGCTGAGCGAGGCGCAACAACTGGTCGACCGCCTGCGCGAGATGGGCCGCACCGTGGAACTGCTCGTCTTCGACGACGAGGGGCACGGCATCGCCAAGTTGAAGAACAAGCGGGTGGCCTACCCCGCCATCGCCCGCTTCCTGGATGAAAACCTGCGTCCCAGTTCGTAGTCAGGCGATTCATCGCCGTTTGGCGAGGGTGTGACCCACTTTCCGAAATGGGTTGCACCTGACGCAAGAAAGAACGGCGATGAACCGCCTGACTACGAACCAACTGGAAAACGGTCAATGACAACCTTACTGCTGATGTACCTCATCTTCGGCGCGCTACTCATCATCCTGGCGATCCCCCTCCTGCTGGACAAAATTCCCCCCAACCCCTGGTACGGCTTCCGCGTGCCCAGCACCCTATCAGACGCGACCCTGTGGTACAAGGTCAACCGCTACATGGCCCGCTGGCTGCTGCTCAGCGGCGTGGTCACGGTCATCAGCGCGGCGGTGTTCTACCGGATTCCCGGCCTGTCCATCGACACCTACGCCTGGCTGTGCCTGGCCGCTTTCGGTCTGTCGTTCGTGCCCGGCGTTGTGCTTAGCATGCGCTACTTGCGACGCATGCGCGGATGAGTATCAACCCAGCAGTAGCACCTCGCGGTCGCTTACGGTCACGTTCAGAATCAACCGGTTAACGTTTTTGCAGGCTGAGCTACATCCATTCATCCCGCAAAATACCCATAAACACCAAATCATCATACGCCCCATCGCTCCACACGTGCCGCCGCAGCCGCCCCTCCTCAACGAAGCCGCAGGCCCGGTAGGCGCGGATGGCCCGCTCGTTCCGGCCGTGGACGCGCAGGAACACCCGCCGCACGTTGAGCAACCGGAAGGCATAGTCCAGCACCAGCCCAATCGCCTCGCGGCCGTAGCCTCGACCCCAGTAGGCCCGGTCGCCGATGGTGATACCAAACTCGCACGTCCGGGCCACCGCGTCCAGATCGCGCACGCCACAGAAGCCGATCATCTGCCCGTCGGCGACGATGGCGAAGTTAGTCCCGTCGCGTCCACCCTCGGCCGCCCGGCGCTCGAAGTCGGCCGTCAGCCGGGCCAGCGACTGCGGCCACGGCGGATCGCCGCCGCCCGCCAACTCTACGGCCAGATCATTGTTGAAAGCGTGCACGCGGGGCAGATCCTCTCGCTCCATCGCGCGCAGCGTCACACGTGGGCCTGTCAACATAGCATCCTCCAGAAGATATGATCCGCAGATTTCGCAGATTTTTCGCCCCTCGCCATTGGCTCAGATCCCCACGAACTGACAACATGAAACTTTCGCTTTCTAGCCCCTAACCCCTAGCCCCTAACCCCTAATGTTATGTGAATTGTAATAATCGCACAGTATCCTAACAGTAGTCGGAGCAGGTGAACAGGGCAACATGGGGCACGCCCGCCCGGGTGCCTGGAGCGACACCGGCCAGCCGTACCGGCCGCCCTTCGCCCCCGTGCCTCAGGGATAGTGGTTAACAATGGCTAACGTGGAAGCCGGTGTTGTCGAACTGGACGGGGAGACCTATCGCCAGATCAGCGGCGCGTGGTATAACGCGCGCACCTACATCAAGCCGCCGGAGATCATCAGCCGCCGGCTAGATGAACAATATGGCACGGCCGCGCCGGGGAACAAGTCGCGGACGCAGCGCCCCATGACGCGGGGCAGCCGGCCAAAACCCAGACTGTAACTTCTGCTACTGCCCAACCACGTCCAACCGGTTATACTGGGGGCGTGCAAACGACCACAACCATGCCCGTCCCGGCGCTGTCCGAGGCCGTCCAGGCTTCCGAACGCGTCGAGCGCGAACGGATGCAGCAAGACCTGCTCGTCACCTCAGCGACGGTGATTGCCCTGCTGGCTCTGATCTGGGGCCTCATTTATCTGTCAGCCGGGGCGCGCTACACAGGGGACGCTTCAAAGGAGGCCGCGATGGCCGCGGCAACGACCGCCGGCGGCATCCCGCTGGTGTATGCCATCCTCTCCTTCCTCAGCCTGGGTTACTATGCCCTCACCGGCCGCTACCATTTCCTGCGTTTCAGCCAGTTGTTCCTGACGATGATTTTCCCAGCATTACTCATGCTGGTGCTGGGCGGCTTTGTCAATTCCAGCGCCGTTGTTCTGTGGTCGCTAACCTCGCCCGTCGGCGCGGTGCTCTTCAGCGGACGACGCCAAGCCGCGCTGTGGTTTGCCGGCTTCCTGGTACTGGTCGCCGTCGTCGGTCTGCTCGACCTGGGACTGTTGGGCATGTACAGGGTTGAAGTCAACTTCCTATCGGCCACCCTCATCACCATCTTTTTCATCATGAACATCACCGGCCCGGCGGTGGTCGTCTTCCTGCTGCTGAGCTACTTCACCCGCCAGCGCGACCAGTCGCGCGGGTTGCTGCTGATGGAACAGGCCAAGTCGGAGCGGCTACTGCTAAACGTACTGCCCCAGCCCATCGCCAAGCGCCTGAAAGAGGGGGACGAGACGATCGCCGAGTGCATCGAGAGCGCCAGCGTCCTCTTTGCCGACATGGCCGGCTTCACACAGTTGTCGGCGGAGTTGGGCGTGGAGGAAGTGGTCAAGCTCCTGAACGACCTGCACAGCGGTTTCGACGTGATTGTGGCCCGCCACGGCCTGGAGAAAATCCGCACGATGGGCGACGGCTACATGCTGGCCGCCGGCGTGCCCATACCGCGTCCCGACCACGCCCACGCCCTGGCCGACGCCGCGCTGGAGATGATGGCCTTCGTCCGCGAGTGCTCCATCCCCCATGCCCCGCGCGTCCACTTTCGCATGGGCATGAACTCCGGCACGATCATGGCCGGCGTCATCGGCCGGGCCAAGTTCATCTACGACGTCTGGGGCGACCCCGTGAACGTCGCCAGCCGCATGGAGTCCCACGGCGTGCCCGACCACATCCAGATCAGCGAGCGCACCTACGACCTCATCCGCGATGACTTCGTCTGCGAGCCGCGCGGCTCCATCGTCATCAAGGGCAAGGGGGCCATGCGCACCTGGTTCCTGCTCGGCCGCCGCCCCACCTCTTGACAAACGCCCTCGTCCTGCTAGAATTTTAGGCATACCAAAAAATAATTTATTGGCTTAGCTAATTTCAGACCTGACAGGTCTGGGAATAGATGAGGTTAGGCATGGCAAGTAACAAGGGCGTTGTCTCACGGCGCGACTTCCTGCGGGTCGGCGGGTTTGGGCTGGCCGGGTTAGCCGGGGCGCTGGGGCTGCGCGGACTGGCGCAAGACAACGGCGCGCCCACTTCCACCCCCCACGCCGCTCACGAAGCGACGGCAGGAGGAGTGACCGGCGACTACACACCCGCCAGCCAACCCGTCATGGATCACGGCGGCATGGGCACAGTCGGTCAAGTGGATCACGCCGCCAACGAGTTCGACCCGCACGAAATTCTTACCGATTTCGACTACGGCGAGTTGACCGAGGAGGGAGGCCGCGCCGTGCGCACCTGGCGGCTCGTCGCCATTGACCGCGAGTTCGAGATCGCCCCCGGCGTCCACTTCCCCGGCTGGGTCTATGGCAGCCAGACCTCGGCCGCGTCGCGCCGTCTCGGCCGCCTTGTCGGCCAGTGCCCCGGCCCCACGTTGCGCTGCGTCGAGGGGGAGCGGCTGCGCGTCGAGTTCGTCAACGCCAGCAGCCACCCCCACACCATCCACTTCCACGGCATCCACTCGGCGGTCATGGACGGCATCCCCGGCGTCGGCCCGGGGATGATCCAGCCCGGCGGCCGGTTCACCTACGAGTTCAACGCCCGGCCGTTCGGCTGTCATCTCTACCACTGCCACGCCGTGCCCCTCAAGCGCCACATCCACAAGGGGCTATATGGCGCGTTCATCATCGACCCCGATCCGGCGACACATAGCGGCGAAGAGGCCGCCGCCGCGCGGACGCGCAACCACACCTACGACGAGAGCCAGGCCGTCAACGAGATGGTCATGGTGCTCAACGGCTTTGACACCAACTTCGACGGCGAGAACGAGGTCTACGCCGCCAACACGGTGGCCTTCGCCTACGGCATGGAGCGCCCCATCCCCATCCGCCGCGACCAGCCCCAGCGCCTCTATCTGATCAACGTGACCGAGTTCGACCCGATCAACTCCATCCACCTGCACGCCAACTTCTTCGACTACTACGACCACGGCACGACGCTGCGGCCGACGCTGACCACGGTGGACACCATCATGCAGTGCCAGGCCCAGCGCGGCATCCTGGAGTTCACCTTCGAGGGCTTCGAACCGGGGCTGTACATGTTCCACGCCCACCAGACGGAACTAGCCGAACTGGGCTGGATGGGCTTCTTTGACGTGAAATGAATGAACCACGGATTTTCACGGATTGGACGGATGAAACGGATTGAACCTAACGATCTATCTGTGTTCATCCGTCCAATCCGTGAAAATCCGCGGTAAATTTATTGAGGGGTTAATATGGACAAAGCAAGTACCCTGACCGCGCGGCGCGCGCCGCTGTGGGTGTTGGCGCTGCTGCCGCTGGTGCTGCTGGGGCTGCTGGTGGTTGGCTTTCTGCGGCTCGACCCGCTGGCCTTCTTTCAGGGCGCGTTCCCGCCGCTAGAGGAGTTGACCGTACAGCGCGTCCTCTTTCCCGAACCGGGCCGCATCCGGCTGGAAGTCATCAACGGCGGGCCTGACCCGGTCACCATCGCCCAGGTGACAGTAGACAACGCTTACTGGCAGCACACCATCACCCCCGGCAACACGCTCAGCCGCCTGGAGACGGCCATCATCGATATCCCCTACCCCTGGGT
>NZ_JAYRVJ010000735.1:0-1595 GCF_041918635.1 Promineifilum sp. (SeqCode) | reverse complement strand
CCTATGACGATCCCCGGCACTATTGGCAGGGCGGGTTGGAAATGGTCTTGCCCGCGCCGACGCTCTTTGGAGCGCCGGTGGACGAGGCGGGCTACCGGGCGCTCTACCGCGCCTATGCCGCCCGCGTCGCCAGCGCGGCCGTCGCCAACTACGCCGGCTGGGCCTGCTGCTCCGACGCCCTGTTCTACACCGTGTTGCTGGAGGCGCAGTTGCACCAGTTGGGCCTGCGCCCGTGGCCGGTGACGGCCGAGGCGTTCGCGGAACTGGTCGCCGAGCCGTCCAACATGGCCGCGGCCGAGGCGGGTTGGCGCTACAACCTGCCCGCTTCGGTGGCCGACGGCGCGCCGGCCGTCTACGCCCTGGTCGATTTCCTGGTGGAAGAGGCGGGCGCGATGCCCATTCCGGAGATGCAGCGCGCCCTGCTGGACTACAGCAACCGTCACTACTGGGATTGGCTGTCGCGCGTGACCGGCGGGGCCTACGCCACGCAGGCCGACTTCGAGCGGGAGTGGCTGCGCTATGTCGTCGCGCGCCACGCCGCCGCGCGGGAGGCGTCAGCCCCACCCTGGCCGGAGGCGGCGCTGCAACTGCTCTGCCAGGAACCGGGGGCGCTGCGAGCGGCGCTCTATCGCTACAACCTATCGGCCGGCCGGCTGCGGCGCGAGCGCCAGCTCGACCTGGTCGAAGACCCCATCCTCATCCCCTTGCCGGGGCATGACGGCGTCGTCGTCACCAGCCGCAACGTCGAGGGGCGCAGCCAACTGCCTTTCATCTGGCGCGACGGGCAAGCGACGACCATCACGTACAGCGCCCTGCCCCATCTGCCCCTTACGGCCATGCCAGCTGCGCCCGGTTCAGACCAGATGCAGCTTTTCCTGGACGCTGCCGTGACCACACCGCTATACGCGCTGGCCTCCCTGCCGGCCTGCGCCGGGCGGGAGACGTGCGCGGCCAATGGGCTGCTGGGCGCGATGACCCCGTCGCCGGACGGGCGGCGCTCGCTGCTGGCCCTGGCCCAGCCGACCCCGCTCTCTACCGACCAGATGCGCCCGCTGCTCTATCTGGCCGATGGGCAGGGCGAGGACGCGGAACTCGTCGAATTCGGCTGGTCGCCGTTCTGGCTGGACGAGGACACGTTCGGCTATCTGAGACAACTGAACGACGAGAATAGCCCGGCGGTCGTGCTACGCGACGTGAGGGACGCCACCCTTAGTGAGGCCAGGGTGGTTCTCGCGTCGAGCGATCTGCGCCGGCTGGATGGAGCCAGTTTTCTCCGGAGCAGCCACATCGAGCGTACCCTGCCCGGCCCCTCAGGTGAGGAACTTATCATTTTTACCGCCAGCGTGCGTCGTTCGGGCACGTGGGGCCTGGTCGCGGTGTATAATCTATCAACACGTGAGTTGTCGACGCGCTTTTCATTATCAACCCTAGGCGGGTACCCCTTTGATTACCGGCAGGGGTACGGCATATCGCCCGATGGGCGCTGGCTGGCCGTCAGCACCCTGGAGGCGTCGGCCGACCGCGAAGGCGAGGCTGTCTGGGATGTCTATTTGCATACCATCGATGGCGCTGCCCCACACACCATGGTTATTCAT
>NZ_JAYRVJ010000734.1:0-3638 GCF_041918635.1 Promineifilum sp. (SeqCode) | reverse complement strand
CCGGTGACTATGGGGAACTGGACCGTCTATTACGGGCGCTCCAGACGGCCACTCTCCAGAGCGGCGACGCGGCCGGGGCGGCGCTGCTGGTCGCCGTGGACGAATTGTGTCTGACCTGCGATCAACTCCACCAGCAGCGGGCCGAACAATTGCGCATGGCGAACCAGGCCGGCCAGTTGGAGGATGATACCCGGCGGCGTGTGGAGCGGCTGCTGCGCCCCCTCTGGCGCGAGGGGGACGAGGTGCCCGAGCTCACCGGGCCACCCTTCCCGGTGGTTCCGCCGGCGCCGGCCGAACCGTCGGGCCGGCCGAGCTGGCTGCAATCCACGCGCCGGCGGTTGGAGAATCTTTTCAAGCCCCCCACCGCCGAACAGGCCGCGCCCGCGGGCCTGGGCCTGATGCTGCCGGTCGCGTCGGAGTCACTGGCCCTCGACCCGTTAACCGTGTCCCCGTCGCCGGTCGCGCCCGAATCGCTCTTCCCTGTCGTCCCCGCCGTCCCGGCTCAACCACGGCCCGACGCGCCGCGGGAGGACCTATTCGTCTACTGCCTGGGCAGCTTCCGCGTCTACTACCACGACCGGCTGATTCGCGACTGGTCGGGCCATAAGAGCCGGTCGCTATTCAAGCTGCTGATCATCCACCGCGACCAGCCGACGTCCATCGAGCGGCTGCTGGACAGCTTCTGGCGCGACAGCCCGCCGGACTCGGCCCGCCGCAGCCTCTACCAGACGATCTACCTGCTGCGCCAGACGTTGCGCAACGGCGACAGCCAGGCCAGCATCATCCAGGTGGACGGCGGCTACCAACTGAATCCCGAACTGACGATCTGGGTGGATAGCGAGGCGTTCCTGCGCCACTATCGCCGCGCGTTGGAAGCCGTCAAGCGGGGCGACGTGGACCAGGCGGTCGAGGCATTTCAGGCGGCCGAGATTCTCTACGAGGGCGACTTCCTGTTGGAGGATATGTATGAGGAGTGGCCTGTCACGTATCGCGAACAACTGCGCAACGCCTATCTGGACGCGCTCGACCGGCTGAGCCGGCACTACGGCGAAGTCGGGCAGGATAGCTTGTGCGTCGCCTACTGCCGCAAGCTGCTGGAACTGGACAACGTGCGCGAGGACATTCACCGCCGGCTGATGCGGGTCTTTGCCCGGCAGGGGCAGCGCACGCTGGCCCTGCGCCAGTACCACCGCTGTGTGGAGGCGCTGCGCGAGGAATTGGACGTGGAGCCGCTGCCGGGGACGACAGAACTGTACGAAAAAATACTCAAAAATGGCGATCATTTTCGGACAGGCGCGGAATTGAACGGGGATTGATCCGTTTTTGAGATCGGGTTGCTACGCTGTCGGTGTTGCTCTCGAGGACAACACCTATCGTGTCAGTTTGAGTAAATGCAATGGAGGTTTAAAGTCATGTTTACTTTCGAAAGCCCAGGGGCCAACCCGGCCCTGTTGGATATCACCGGCACGGCGACCGTGGAAGATCCGAACGGCCTCACGCCGCCGGCCACGATCATCCAGTTGAATGATGCCTGGCGCGTCCGCGTGAACTGGGTGCTCAGTGGCGGTTTCGCCCCTCTCCTGAACGGTGACTTTCACGTCAACGTCTACGCCGAGTCCATCGGGAGTGCATTCGAAGGCCAGTTGGGTACGCAACAGGACGTGCCGGTCGTCGGAGCTGGGGCCTATACGGCGGTCGTGGATGTGCCCGCGGCGCCCGCGAGCACGCTGACCCCCGGGGCCTATCGCCTGGTCACGCTGATCACTCACACCGACCTGGCGGCCAACCCGACCGAGATTGCCGCTTTTGAAGAAGGGCAGATCGTCCAGCTCTACCAGCAGCCGTAAGTCGGAGGTACCAGACGGCGCGTGCTGATCCGATCAGCACCAATTTAGCGAAGAGACGCCGCCGGCCGCCGAGCTTCGCTCAACGGCCGGCGGCGCGCTCGTGCCGGTGAGGGGGTTATGACGATGGACGAAATAGTCATGGCCGGTTCCGGCCTGCAACAAATCCGCGGCATCGGTCCCGCGGTGGCCCGTCGCCTGGAGGACGTGGGCATTGGCGACGTGGCCGCCCTGGCCGCGGCCACGCCGGAGCGCGTGGCCGCGGCGCTGCACGGCCTGCCGGTCGTCTCGCGCGACCGCATTGGGGCGTGGATCGAGGCCGCCGGGCGATTGGCCGCGCCCCCGATGAATACAACCATGGACAACGGGCAGCGCTACGCCACCTTCACGCTGGAGTTGCTGCTCGATGAGCGCGGTCGGGTGCGGCGGACGAGGGTCGGCCACGTTCAGAGCGGGCGCGAAACGAGTTGGGCCGGATGGGGGGAAAGGCTGCTAGCCGACTTCGTGGCCGGTTGTGCCAGAGCCGCTCTGATGACGGATCCAGTCGCCCCTATGCCGGCTATGCCGGAGACGGACGCTCCCGCGCCGGCCGCCTCAGGGCAGTTGCGCTTGCGCGATTTAGCCACTATCCCGGCCGGTCAACAGCGGCCACGGCACATACTCCGACGTGGTCAACCGTTTGACGTCACTTTCGATGTGGATGTGTCGGACGCAGAGAGCGCATCTTCGACGACCGCTCTGGCGCGGACGGCGCTTTACGTCTGGCCGTTGCCTGGCGGCCAGCGCCGGCCGGTGAGCCAGAGCGAAACAACGATGCCCCTCGCCCCAGAGATGGCTGTACGGGTAGGGCCCATCGCTCCCGGCGACTTGACCCCTGGCGCCTACCGCCTGCAAGTAGAGTTCACACTGGAGATGGCCCACACCCACCAACAGGTCACGGCCGAACTGCGGGAAGGGCTGTTGTTGGTCTATTAACTGATAGGCGGAGCTTCCTAGCTCCGCCTATCGGCTAATCCTCGAACAGCGCATCCAGGTCGAGTTCGTCCAGTGCCGCGCGTAGTTCGTCTGACAAGATGCGATCCTCTGTCTCCACCACCTGCGACGCGGCGAGGCGCAATTCGCCCTTGGAGCCGCTGTGTTCGGCGTACTCGTTGCCCGGCTCCAGCACCACCTTTTGGTAGTTCGGCGACCAGGTCATGACAAACCGCCGCCCGCACGTGGGGCAACACCACTCCTCCGCGCCGGAGGCGTGTCTATCTACCAGGCTCATCTCGTGGTGTTCAACTTCATACATGTGTGTTTTCCTGACCTCTACAAAGGTACGACCACCGATCTTGTAAATGACCGAATCGTATCGCCGATGGCCGCTCATTCTTGTGAAGAAACCGTAAATAAAGAAGGGTTGTTCGCCGCTAGACGCCCTGTCACCGAAGAGGATAGCATAGGAGGAGCCGGCGCACATGTGTCTATGGCACCCTCCCGCCGCTTAGCCCCCAGATATAACTTTTGATAGTAGACGACGGCTCGGTCGGGCAGTTATCGTGTGGTTTGGCGGCGCGCTTCGCGCACTCTGCCGCCCGGAGGTTCGTCATGGCATCATCCCACGCTGCTCCCGTCCCACGCCCCGCCGCGCGCGCGGCCGGCCGGCCCTATGCCGGTCTGCTGGCGCGGCTCGGCGTATTGGCCCTGATTGCGTTCCTGTTCTGGCTGGGGCTGGCCCCACTGCGGGCCGTCCCCGCCGTCACGCCGGCCGATGCCACGCCGCTGGTCTTCTCGGCCGAGCGAGCCGTGGCT
>NZ_JAYRVJ010000733.1:0-3242 GCF_041918635.1 Promineifilum sp. (SeqCode) | reverse complement strand
TCTACGAATCGCTCCATGCCGTAGCCGAAGCAGCCGTTCACTGGTTGGATATCTTGCCGTTCGCCCAGTTCTGTTCCCTCATGGGTATTGATGAACGGCAACTCGCATTTGTTACCATACCTTTCGAATAATGACTTAAGAAATGGCTACGGATACCGACGGACGATACGGAGTAAGAACGGATTCGATCCTTCACTCCATATCATCAATCCGTCTTCTTCCGTCCGTACCCGTAGCCATTTCTTAACGCTCAACATGGCCGTTCTTCCCCTTCTCGCGCCAAGAACGGCAATGAATGGCCTGACTACGAACCAGCCCGGGCCGTTCAGTGATACTCCACTCGAAACTGCAAGCGGTCGCGGAAGCGCGCCAGCGCGCGAATGGCCGGCCAGCCCAGCGCCGCCAGCAGGATGACGTTGCCGGCCGCCGCCGCCGCGTCCCACACCAGCGACGTCGCTACGTAGAAGGCGGCGTAGCGGCCGAGGGCGGCGCTCAGCCCCGCGCCCGGCGTCCACGTCAGCCGCGGATCGCCGGCCAGAAAGGGCCACGTGTAGAGGTTCATGATCGCCCCATAAATAAAGCCCCATAGGAAGCCGGCGGCGATCAGCAGGGCCACCTGCGCCCGCGGCGCGCGGGGATGGGGCAGCCAGCCGGCCGTCAGCCCCACCCAGCCGGCGGTGAACATCTGGTAGGGCAGCCACGGCCCGACGCCGGCAGTGATGATGGCCGAGACGAGCATCGTCATGCTCCCCAGCAAGAAGCCGAAGCGCGCCCCGAAGACGTAGCCGCCCAGCAGGATGGGGGCAAAGATAGGCGAAAAGCCGGCCGGGCCGGGGATGCCGACCTCGATGAAGCGCAGCGTCGCCGTGGCCGCCACCAGGATGCCCAGCGCGGCCACCGTCTTGGCTCCGGCGGCCTGCCCCTGCAGCTCGACCAGCAGGACGGCCAGGCAGAGGGTGACCAGCAGCGTCGCCAGCAGCGGCGTCTCGCTGGCCCGCAGCGCCGGCTCGTCCAGCCCGGCCGCGGGCAGCGCCGGCAGGAAAAACGGGTAGAACAGGGCCACCACGCCGATGAGCGCGGCCAGCAGATAGAGGGCGACGGTCAGTAGCCGGTGGCCCATCAAGTGCCCCATCCCTACGCCCGCCCTCCCCGCCGGCGCGCCGCCACAGCCAGCGCCCCCAGCAGCACGAGCAGCCCGGCAAACGCCGCATACGGCAGCCAGCCGGCCCCCGCTTCCTGGATCGCCGGCGTCCCGCCAGCCGCTTCCACCTCAGTACTAACAACGGTCGCACTGACCACCGTCGCCCCCGGCCCGCACACGTCGGCAAAAGCCACGGCCGGCGGCGGTGGGGCCTCGGTGACGGAGCCAGGCCCCCACACCCAACCCTCCACCGCCCCATCGCTCACCCGCGACAGGCTCGATCCGGCCATCGAATACGCCCAGTCGCCGTCCTGCTGGCGCCAGTAAGACCAGTAGACACATTCTCCCCCGCCGCGGCAGGCGCAGAAGCAGTCGTCGGCCGGGCAGCCGGTGTCGCCGATCTGGCAGATAGCCGCGCCTCCTGCCTGTATATCCGTCGCCACGGCCAGTCCGGCCCGCTGCAGCGCCTCGTAGCCGGTGATCTCCGCCTCCGGGAAGACGACGCAATACTGCTCCACCCCGGCGTCCCCCTTGTCGATGACCAGGGCCGCGCGGTTGCCCTCCTGTTGTAGCACAGGATTCTTATCCTGTGATTCAAGCTCTTGGACAGGGGCCACAGGATAAGAATCCTGTGCTACAGGAGCCAGCAATGACCAGGCGATAACCGCCGCCAGAAAGAGCGTCTGTCGTGCGGCCATTGGCTATCTCGCCAACGGGAACGGCTGCCCGCTCAGCGCCGGCAGCGCCTGAACCGTCGCGTAGAAGTCGTCGGCCGGCCCCTGCCCGAAGTCGGCCTGGAACGCCCCGCTCTCGCCCTGGAAGGACAGCAGCGCGGCCAGCGGCGTCCGCTCCTTGGCCCAACGGCCGCCAGCCGTGTACCAATCCTCATTCAGCGCGCTGAGCGCCTGCCCGGCCAGGGCGGTGCTGTTGGCGCTGGACGGCAGCCCCGGCGCGTAGGGCCAGCCGCCATCGGCCGCCTGCGCGCCGGCCAGAAAGTCCACGGCGCGGCTGACGGCCTCGCTGTCAGCGTTCTCGCCCGCGGCGACGAGGGCCATAATCGCCATCGCCGTCGCGTCGGCGTTGTCCAGCGTGCCAAAGCCGTCGTCCCACGACCCGTTGGCCGCCTGCTTGGCCTTCAGCCACGCTACCGCCTCCGGCGGTATCTCCTCATCCGCCGCGGCCAGACCCAGCAGGGCCAGCGATTGTTTGTACGGGTCGGCGACGTTGTAGTCGCCAGCCGAGCCGAACTGGTCGGTCAACAACGCCACGAAGTCCTGCTCCGCGAAGTCGCGCGCGTCCGCGCCGGCCGCCGACAGCGCCAGCAGCGCCTTACCCGCCTGTCCGCCATTCTCGGCGGCGAAGTTAGCCAGCGCCTCGCCGTTCGCCATGAGGTAATCGCGGGGCGCGCCGGTGTCCTCGCCGGCCGCGGCCAGCGCCAGGAGGGCGTCGAGCGTCCCGACGATGTCCGACGGGGCCTGGTTCGCGCCGGCGCTGAAGCTGGTGTAGCCGCCGTCGTCGTTCTGGCGCGTCTCCACCAGCCAGGCCGCCGCCGGCCGGATGGCCTCATTCTGGTCGGGGAAGCCGGCCGCGCCGCCGCCGCAGTCGACGGCCAACAAGACCAACACCATCAACCCAAGCAGTATGCGTGTTTTCGTCATGATCGTTGCCACCTAGATGAAAGACCTGACAGGTGGGCGGTCAAATCATACGCTTACAAGAGCGAGCCTTGTGGCCGCCCACCTGTCAGGTCTTGATAATAAAGGGGGGGAAGTGCCAAACAAAAAACTCGATGCAGGGCATCGAGTTGAGGGGTGACCGGCCAAAGGCCTCCACACAGTTCCCAACCCTTATCCACGAGGGCCGAAACTCATCTCAGGACGTCGACCTGGCTTATCAACCGGCGCACTGCTGGTTGACTCACAGTTGCGGGAACAGCACTGGCCTCCCCTGGCGCCACGTGGGCATCGCTGCCAGCGCGGAGCGCGGGTCACCAGTTTCGCGATTACGCCCTGCCTTCCGGGGCTGGGGCGACCTGAGACGGGTTTGCCTATTCAGTTGTGGGGGGCAGTCTAGCAGAAGGAAGGCGATTTGCCAAATCGCC